>DAOTWO010000253.1:0-6243 GCA_034435855.1 Thermomicrobium sp.
GCCTCCCGTAGGAGTCGGGGCCGTGTCTCAGTCCCCGTGTGGCTGGCCGTCCTCTCAGACCAGCTACCGATCACCGCCTTGGTAGGCCATTACCCCACCAACCAGCTAATCGGCCGCAGCCCCCTCCAACCCCGGTCTCACAACCTTTCCTTGTTCAGGTCCCCCCAAACAAGCTCATGCGGTATTAGTCGCCGTTTCCGGCGGGTATCCCCCAGAGTCGGGCAGGTTAGCCACGTGTTCCTCACCCGTCCGCCACGGTCGACGCCCAAAGGCGCTCCCGTTCGACTTGCATGCATTAGGCACGCCGCCAGCGTTCCCCCTGAGCCAGGATCAAACTCTCCATCCCAGCACACTCCATTCCAACCGCGCGCCCTCATCGGAACGCCGGTTGGCTGCGTGTCACTCCAACCCGATCGCCGTATGACGATCGGTCGACGGGGCACTCTCGCGAACCACACCTCAGTTGTCAAGGTGCTCGCCTCACGGCGCTCGGGTCTTTCGTCGAACCCATCGTCATAGTATAGCGATGGGCGTGCCACGTTGTCAAGACCCGCTTCTCCTCGCCGCGTCATTCCCACGCGGCGAAGGTACATACTACTCGTCTCACCCTTCCCTGTCAAGGGGCTACAGCAGGCGTCACTTCGCTCGTGTCTGTGCTTCGTCCAGCAGCCCCGCTTACCCAGCGCCTCAGGCCGAAAAGAGAGCTCCGGGCACGGGATCACCTACCGACCGCGACTGCCGCGGAATACCCCTCTCTCCGCAGAGAACAACACGATGACGGTTCCGCCACCACGCCGTCCACCTGCGACTTCTCCGCAAACGCGTCACCCGCACCTCGAGACGTGCCCAAACACGCCCACCCCTTGTGTCCTCAGCGACCACAGATAGCCGAAGCGTCACCGCGCTCGGCGCGCCATCCCCGATAAGACACGGAGTGTCAGCTTCTCGCTGATACCCCAACTTGCACACCCTCCGCACGTGTCAGCGTCCCTCGGAACAAGAACGCTGTCTGCCGATTCGCTGCCTCCATATCGAAGGGATGTAATGCCGACGTCGCATCCACAGGAATGATCACGTGATACCACCGGAGCGCCGCACTCGCCGCCGTATAGTGCACGCAGATCGAGGCGACCGTACCGCAGATGATCAGGTGTTCAATCCGCCGTAGCCGGAGCTCGTGGTCCAGTGGTGTACCATAGAACGCGTCGTACCGCCGCTTCTGGAGGACAAGTTCACCGTCCTGCGGCGCAAGCTCGTCGACGATTTGCCAGCCCCATGTCCCCGCCAGGCAGTGCTCACCCCAGATCGGAAACTCGGGATCCCCCGGATAGTGGGTATCTTGGGTGAACACCGTGAACATTCGGTGCTCACGCGCCAGCGCGAGGAGATGCTGAATCTTGGGAATCGTGGCCGGAGCATCGGGGACAAACAGTTTCCCCTCCGGTTTCACGAAATCGTTCTGCATGTCAACGACAATCAACGCAGTTGTCACCGGGTCGATGAGAACTTCGGGCACAAGCTCATAGGCCGGGACTTCCACCGTGCGGCTCATGTGTCACCCTCCCTGTCTCGATCACACTGGCATTCCTCAGTCTCCGAGACTCGGATCGTAATCTGCGCTCCACTCGTGGAGCGTGCCGGACGGTCCCTCCCAGTACAGATTCCCAGCTTCATCCTGCCAGGTCGGCTCCGGATTCTCGCCGCTCAGCATCTGGCTCCACTCCTCGGCCATCCACGTGTTGAATGCGTCGTGGTCACTGTCGTACGGGACTCCACCCCCGACATCTGGCAGATCCGACCAAAGATCGCTCGCCGAACCGTCCCAGGTCGCCCCTGCATAGGGATCTTGGAAATCTGCCAGCGGAACATCAGTCTCAAGATCACTCCAGTTCCAGGCCGCGGGCACACCAAAATCGTTCTTGTCCTGCCAGTACTCCTCTGTCCACACGTCGGGCACCGGACCACCTTCCAACGGTCCTGGCGCGGCGAAAAGTTCGCTTGTCACCTCCGGCAACACCGCTGGAATGTCTTGCACATAAAGCGCAAGCGCCCCATACGGTGCCACAAAACTCATGACGTACCCATTCCAACCATCAGTGACGATCCAGAGCACTCCTTCGTACGGCTGCCCCTGCTGCACCGCCGCGTACGCCAGTTGCACCGCCGGCCAACCATCCAAGGCGACCCAGCGGACGTCATAGGCCACGAGCGCCTCGTTCTGCTGCTGAAGCCTGAGATAGATGATCCCTGCATACTGCAACGGGTTCATCGGTTGCGGCAGCGGCTCTTGGAACCAAAACAAACCCGGTTGGAACGGCACTTCTTCCTGCGTGTCTACAATGAGCGCCGATTGTCCACTTGCTGTCTGCACTGTTCGCCAGTTGCTTGCCTGGATTCGAGTCGGCGTTGGAGTCGATGAGACGGAACGCCCAAGATACCAGAGACCTGCGGCTGCAAGAACACCCAGACATGTGCAGACGACAGCAAGCACAGCCCCAGCACTGAGAAACAGCCAACCACGGCGCGACACCGCTACCCTCCCTTCCGGCTCCTCCTCCCTCAAGACGCGGGCGGTCAGCGAGCAGTATACTCCCGAGAAATCGCGGAGGTGACCATCGTGACAACCAAAAGTGACACTTCTGTGAAGGTCATCGAGGTCGGACCACGCGACGGCCTGCAGAACGAACCACTCCCCGTCCCCACCGAGGTGAAGGTCGCCTTTATCAATGCGCTGAGCGACGCCGGTTTTCCCGTCATCGAGTGCACGAGTTTTGTCTCGCCGGCTGCTGTCCCTCAACTCGCGGATGCTGAAGAGGTCATGCGTCGCATCCGCCGTCGCCCCGGAACACGCTATCTGGTCCTCGTCCCTAATGAGCGCGGACTCGAGCGCGCACTCGCCGCCGGCTGTGATGCGGTGGCACTCTTTGCCGCCGCAACGGAAGCGTTCTCACAGGCCAACCTGCGGGCCTCAATCGCTGACACGCTCGCCCGATACGCCACGGTTGCGGCCCGCGCCCAGGCTGCTGGCTGCTGGGTGCGCGGATACGTCTCTGTTGCCTTCCACTGTCCGTATAGTGGCCCCGTCGCGCCTGAGCAAGCGATCACTGTTGCGCTTCGGCTCCTGGAGTTCGGCTGTGATGAACTCGCGATCGCCGATACCATCGGCCGAGCGACACCCGACGACGTTGCGCGCCTACTGGAAAAACTCCTCCGGGAAGTCCCCGCAGAGCGTGTGGCGGTGCACCTTCACGATACCAGTGGGAAAGCCCTGGACAACGTGGCGGTCGCGCTCTCCGCTGGCATCCGCGCCGTTGATGCCGCTATCGGCGGCCTCGGTGGTTGCCCCTTCGCCCCCGGCGCGCCCGGCAACTTAGCAACAGAAGCGTTGCTCGACTTCCTCGACACGTTGGGTTACGCTCATGGCATCGACCGAAGAGCACTGCGAGACGCCTGGTTGACACTCCAGCAGGGCGCCCCAGAACTTGTCCGGCGCGGAGCAGCGCGAGCCACCGCACGGTCGTTCGACCCAACTGTCGCGGAAGAACTACGGGAAGGCGGTGCGTGATGTCAAACTTTCCGCCATCAGTCGAGCGACAACTGCGGGATGAACCGGTCATCTGGCTTGCGACGGTACGGCAGGACGGTCAGCCCCAGGTCGTCCCGGTTTGGTTTCTCTGGGACGGCCAGCATGTCCTGATCTACTCACTTCCGCGTAGCCAAAAGGTTCGGAACATCCAGAGGAACCCACGCGTTTCCCTTCACTTTAACAGTGACCGGTGGGCGAGCCATGTGACGCGCTTTGATGGCTCGGCCGAGCTCGTGCCCGATCCTCCACCAGTGACCGCTGTTCCCGGATACCTCGCAAAGTACAGCGAGGCAATCACCCGACTGGGAATGACCGCACCCCAGTTCGCAGCTGAGTACAGTGCGCTGATCCGTGTCCGTCTAGAGCATTTGGTCCACTGGTAAGCATCTCGTGAGGACCAGGCGACAGGTTGTCCCGTCGCCGACTCTGCTCCCGGTTGTTTGGCTGGGCAGCGTTTACTGGTGCTCCTGACCGTAGAAGCTCACACGCATCGCTGGCGAGCCTTCTTCTACGAGCGTACCGAGCGATCCCTCAAAGAGGGAGCTCGTCCGTCGTTTCGCTTGGCACGACGAAGAGGGGAACACGCGTGGCGGTCGCGAGTCGCTCCGTCACACTGCCCAGAAGCCAGCGGGTCACCCCGCCTCGCCCGCGTGTCGTCAGCACCACGAGGTCCGGCCGCTCGCGTTCCACCGCGGCGACGAGTTCCCTTTTTGGCTCGCCGCTCAACATTTGGATTCGCACTTCGAGATGGCCTGGCACCCGAGCCCGCACATCCTCGAGATAGGCAAGTGCTTCCTGCTCCAACTGGCGTACCATTTCTTGCGCCGCTGCTGCGATCGGTCGCCCACGCCATTCCAGGAGCACTTCGCGATAGGTCTCCGCGACTCGAACAAGGGTCATACGAGCATGAGCACGCTCCGCGAGTGCGCACGCGTACGGCAAAGCCCGCTCAGCTTGCTCCGAACCGTCAAGTGGTACCAGCACGTGTTCCAATCGCTCGAGTGGAGCACCACCCACGCGCACCACCAGCACCGGACAAGGCGCCATCCGGAGCACGCGATCCGCAATGCTCCCCAGTACTGCGCGGCCAAGTCCACCTCGACCATGACTCGCGACGACGAGCACAGGTGCTGGCCAGCGCGTTGTCTCCGCGACGAGTTCCTCTTCCGCTCGCCCCAGACGCACAACGGCACGCGCCGGTAGACCGAGTTGCTCAAGCACCGCCAGTTGCTCGGCAAGAAACTCTTCAGCTGCGACGTCAAGACGTGACTCTTCAGGGGAGAGCCAAACGACCTCACCCCGCGTCGGGTCGTAGAAGGGGCGCATCGTCTCAAGCACGCGGACAACAACCACTGGTGCGAGAAAGAGCCGTGCGAGGAGCGCCGAGGCAGGTAACACCGCGTCTGCCGCCGTCGAGCCGTCATGGGCTGCAAGAACTGTTTCGATCATCCGCGTTCCTCATTCCATCCTCACTCCGAAGAATAGGAGGTCCGCCGTCCAAAGGCAAAGGAGACGCTTCCCAAGTAGCGCACATGGTCGTATGCTGGCAGTGGATCGCGTCTTTCACAGGGAAGGAGGGGAACCATGGTCCAGCAGCGGCGGATCGAAATCGATCCTCTGCGGCCACTTGCGACGCAACCTGGCAAGGGCCATAACCGCTGGCACGAGGCGATTCCGCCTGCACTGGAAGTCGAACCGGGCGAACCAGTTGCACTGGAGACCTGGGACGCTTTCGACGCACAACTGACGCCTCAGTCAACCATTCACGATGTCGCCAAAGCTGACCTGGGGCGCGTGCACCCGCTCACCGGTCCGGTGTACGTCAAAGGCGCGCAACCAGGCGACCTCCTTGAAGTGAAGATCCTGGAAATCGAAGCTGATCCGTGGCGGCACTGGGGCTACACTGTGCAGGTTCCCGGTTTCGGCTTTCTCCGCGATCAGTTTCCGCAGCCCTATATCATCCACTGGCACCTCTACCCGAGCTATGCTGAATCACCTCAGCTTCCGGGTGTGCGCATCCCTCGCTGTCCGCACCCAGGGACAATCGGCGTCGCACCGTCACGCGAACTGCGTGAGGAAGCAACGCGACGGGAGGCGGAACTCGCCGCGCGCGGTGGTTTCGCGCTTCCACCTGATCCGAACGGGGCTGTTCCCGCAAGCGAGCCGATCGCGTCGGAGGGGCTTCGCACGATCCCACCGCGGGAGAATGCGGGGAATGTCGATATCAAGCAGCTCACCCCTGGGGCGAGTCTCTTCATTCCCGTTTGGGTTGAAGGCGCCCTCTTCTCCGTCGGTGATGTCCATTTTGCTCAAGGCGATGGGGAAGTCTGCGGCACCGCGATTGAAATGTGCTCGGTCGTCCACGTCGAGTTCCGTGTCCACAAGGGGGAAGCGCGTCGGCGGGGCATCCGGACACTCCAGTTCCTACGCGATGGCTACTTCACTGCCCCCGAAATGGCGGCACCGCGCCGCTTCTACGCAACGACCGGTATCTGTGTCCGCAATGGTCGGAACGAATCGGAAGATCTGACGCTTGCTGCACGCGACGCCTTGTTCCGGATGATCGAATATCTCCAGCGTCGCGGGTTCACCGCACAGCAGGCTTACGCACTTTGCAGCGTTGCTGTTGACCTGCGCGTCTCGGAGACCGTGGATGT
>DAOTWO010000254.1:0-9291 GCA_034435855.1 Thermomicrobium sp.
TCGGCCATCGGGGCGGACTGCCAAAGACGCGCGAGCTCGCGCTCGATCGCCTCGATGTCAAAGGGGAGTGCTGGTGGCATGGAGCGCATTGGAGGCCTCCCGTCCGAATCGGGTTCAGGGGCGGCGCCATCGTCGTCCGTCGCGTGCGATGAACTGCTCTGCCTCTGGTGGTCCCCATGTTCCGGCGTCATAGTTTGGAAACTCCGGGGGTGGTGATTCGGCCCAGCCGCGGAGGATCTGCGTGATTGGAACCCACGCCGCTTCCGTTTCATCGCGGCGGGTAAAGAGCGTCGAATCACCGAGCATGCAGTCGAGCAGGAGCCGCTCGTAGGCGTCGGGAGACTGTACCAGGAACGAGGTTCCATAGAGGAAACCCATTGTCACAGTGCGCAGGCGAATGCGCGGTCCTGGCACCTTCGCCGCGATGTTCAGCGATATCCCTTCATCGGGCTGAATACGGATGATGAGCCAGTTCGGTTCGACGCCGGCTGTGGCCATTCCCTTGAAAAGTGGGTGCGGCACCTGCTTGAACTGGATGGCAATCTCGGTCACGCGTCGGGGAAGACGCTTACCGGTCCGCAAGTAGAATGGCACATTTGCCCAACGCCAGTTGTCGATGAAGAGTTTCAATGCGACATACGTCTCGGTAAGGGAGTTCGGAGCGACGCGCGCTTCCTCGCGATACCCGGGAACTGGTCGGCCGCCGATAAACCCAGGGCCATACTGCCCGCGCACGGTGAGCTCGTTGACGTCCTCGGGGCGGATCGGTCGGAGAGCGCGCAGCGCCTTCACTTTCTCGTCACGCACAGGATCGGCCTCAAAGGCAATTGGGGGTTCCATCGCGATCACACTCAGAAGTTGGAGCATGTGGTTCTGGACCATGTCGCGCAGCGCCCCGGCGCGGTCGTAGTAGCCGCCGCGTCCTTCGATGCCGATCGTCTCTGCAACCGTGATCTGAACATGATCGATGTAGTTGCGATTCCAGATCGGCTCAAAGATGCCGTTGGCGAAGCGGAGTGCGAGGATATTTTGGACGGTTTCCTTGCCCAAATAATGGTCAATCCGGTAAATCTGCTCCTCGCGGAAGTACCGGAGAAGATGGTTATTGAGCGTGATAGCGCTCTCGAGGTCATGTCCGAAGGGTTTTTCGACGATCAACCGAACCCAGCTCCCTGGCTGGGTTGGTTGAGCCAACCCGCTTTCCCCAAGAAATTGGGTGATTGTCTCATATGCATCGGGTGGTGTTGCCAGATAGAAAATGCGGTTCCCGGCAGTCGCACGCTCCCGATCAATCCGTTCGAGTACCTCTCCCAATTTCGGGTAGGCGGAGGCGTCAGTGAAATCGGCAGCGAAATAGAACAGACCTTGGGCAAACGTCTCCCAAACATCCGGATCAATCGGTTGTCGACGAGAGAACCGCTCAACCGCCGCGCGCATTTCCTGTCGAAACTCGTCGTCGGTGAGTGGTCGACGAGCATAACCGACAATGCTGAACCCCGGAGGGAGGAGGCCATCATAAGCCAGATTGTAGAGTGCCGGGATTAATTTCCGACGAGTGAGGTCACCTGAGGCACCGAAGATGACCATGACGCACGGGTCGGGCAGTCGTTCAAAACGCAGCCCCTCACGGAGCGGATTTTGCAGCGTCGTCGCAGTCATGGGCTCGCTCCAGTCGTTTCTTGCTCAGCGGTCTTGACAGCGTGTCCTCCGAATTCGCGGCGTAGTGCCGCGACGACTTTGGCAGCGAACGAATCTTCTTGGCGTGATCGGAAGCGCATCTGTAGTGAGAGAGTGATCACTGGTGCCGGTACGTCTTCCTCAATGGCAGTCAAAACCGTCCAGCGACCCTCGCCGGAATCTTCGACGTACCCGCGGATTGCGGAGAGCCGCGGGTCATTCCGGAACGCGCGCTCGGCCAGCTCCAGGAGCCAAGAGCGAATGACGCTTCCCCGATTCCAGAGGGCAGCGAGTTCGGCCAAGTCGTAGCGGTACGGCGAACGCTCGAGAATCTCAAATCCCTCGGCATAGGCTTGCATGAGTCCGTACTCGATACCATTATGGACCATCTTGGCGAAGTGACCGGCACCAGCGGGCCCCAGGTACCGGTAACCGTTCTCCGGAGCGAGCGTCGCCAGCGCTGGCTCAAGGTGGCGAAAGGCTGACTCCTCTCCGCCAACCATCAGGCAATAGCCGTATTCCAGACCCCAAATGCCTCCACTCGTTCCTACGTCGAGGAAGCGGATACCGCGATCTTGGAGAAACTGCGCTCGTCGGACCGAGTCTTTCCAATACGCGTTTCCGCCGTCGACAAGAATGTCGCCAGGTTCCAAGAGTTCGGCGAAATGCTGGAGCATCCGCTCCGTTACCTCTCCGGCGGGAAGCATGAGCCAGATAACACGCGGGGGAGTGAGAGTGCGAACCGTGTCCTCCGGTGAGTAGGCGCCAACAGCTCCTTCACGCTCGAGCATCTGGATCGGTTCCGGGCTGCGGTTGTGGACGACGACACGATGCCCCCCACGCAGCAAGCGTCGAGCCATGTTGCTGCCCATTCGACCCAGGCCAACAATTGCGAGTTCCATCGTGCGCTCCTCCGTTTTCACTAGTGCGGAGCGGTAACCACAAGTTCCTGTTCGAGTCGCTCTAGGGCTGCCACGGTCTCTCCGCGTAGCGTGATCTGGAGCACGGGACGCCGACGCCCTAGCAATGCCTCGAAGTCGCCGTCGGCTTGTGCCAAGAAGAGTGTGCGGAACGTGTACGGCTGGCCCGGAATTGGCACGTCAGTGGCTGGTTCAGCAACCAGCTGCAAGAAGATGCCGGTCTCCGGTCCGCCCTTGTACAGTTGGCCGATCGAATGCAAGTAGCGTGGGCCAATACCAAGCGTCGTGGCCACCCGGAATCGTTCGGCCAAAAGCTGCCGAATGGCGTGCAAGCGCTCCAGAACGTCCGGAGTCGGGTCGACGAAGGCAAGCACTGCGAGATAGCTCGAGCTCGTGATGTGGGTGCAAAGCTCAGCGAGTGCGGCGCGGAGATCGGAGGCAGTGGTGCCGGCTACAGCAAGAGGCCCATCGACAAGCGAAACCGGTGGCCGAACGAGTTCACCTGTGCGGCGGTAACCGTCTAAGAGCGCGGCCGTGCGGTCCTTACTGGCGCGAACATCCGGCTCGTCGAAGGGGTCGATTCCTAGTACTCGACCCGCGATTGCCGTCGCGAATTCCCAGCGCAGCATTTCTGCGCCGAGTTCCCAGAGGTTCCAGAGTTGTGTTCGCAAGACGGGATGGCCGAGAGTTTCAGTGGCCTTGAGCAGCGCCTCAATCGGCTGGTATGGCTGAAGAGCAAGATCGATCCCGATGAAGACGCGATCAGTTCCATAGTGTTCGGGAGCCAGGTGCGGCTCGTGCACGATTGGGACAAGTCCGGTTCCCTGCTTGCCAGTGCTCTCGGCCAGAAGTTGTTCGAGCCAGTCGCCGAAAGGTGCGACGGCGGGCTCAAGCAGGAATGTCACTTTGTCCCGCCCGAGCTGAGCCAGCGTCGCGAGTGCGGCGCCGAGCCACAAGCCGGGATTATCGACGTTTGAGCGTTTCAGGCGTTCGGCCATCGGTGGCAGACGGTCCAACAGTGCCTCGATGGGAAGGCCGATGACCGCCGCGGGAACGAGCCCGAAGAATGACAGCGCGCTATAACGGCCACCAATGTCCGGAGGGTTCAAGAACATCCGCCAGACATTGTGGCTACGCCCCCAGGCCTCGAGCGGTGTGCCAGGATCGGTGATGACGATGACATGTTGCCCAGCGCGGTCACCAAGTTCCTGTTCGAGTTCACTGAACCAGTACGCTGCCAAACTACTTGTCTCGATCGTGGTGCCGGACTTCGAACTCACGATGATCAGGGTGCGAGCCAGATCGAGCTGGGTACGATAACGCTTGATCGTGTCCGGATTGGTTGTGTCGAGAACAAGCAGTTCGGGATGCTCCATGTCGTTGCCGAGCACACGTTGGAAGACTTCCGGTGCAAGACTGCTCCCACCCATGCCGAGTAGAAGTGCGTGCGAGAACTTGCGCGCACGCACTTCTTCGCGCAGGGCAATGAGCTCTGGAAGATGTTCATGCATTTGTTCGTGGACTGTCAGCCAGCCGAGTCGCTGCTCGATCGCCCGTTGTCGATCAGGATCGTCAGTCCACAGTCGCGCGTCGCGTCGCCAGACGCGCTCGACCGCGTCAGCGGCGAGGAGTTCACCGATAGTCCGGTCGATATCTGGGGCGTAGACGCCGACCGAACTTCCGCGGCGCTCGCTCGACGCAATCAAACTGCGTCGCCGATCAGCGATGCGGCGTAGCACACTGTCGTAGGATTCCTGGAAGAGGCGCACCCCTTCGCGCTGGAGTTGGGTCGTCACTTCTTCATAGGAAATACCGAGTTCGGCAAGTTGCTGCAAGACGCGTTCGGCCTGGTCGATGCCTTCTTCCACTGTGTTCGGGCGAGGCTGGCCATGGTCGCGATAGGCCTCCACCGTGACTGGTGCCATTGTCTGCACGGTATAGGGGCCGATGAGGTGTTCAACGTACATGACGTCGCTATAGGCGGGGTTCTTCGTACTTGTGCTTGCCCAGAGCGGACGCTGAATCCGAGCACCGTGTTGGCGTAGTTGAGCGAACCGTTCGCCCTCAAGGAAGATTCGCTTGAAGCGCTGGTAGGCCAGCTTGGCGTTGGCAATGGCGGCCTTCCCTTTGAGTGACTCTATAAGGGCACGCTGCGCTGCGTCCTCCGTGCGAGCAAGAAGCGCATCGAGACGCCGGTCGATCTCGGTGTCGACGCGGGAGACGAAGAAACTCGCGACAGAAGCGATACGGTCGACTGCCAGGCCTTCAGCGATCCGGCGCTCGATGCCGCGGAGATATGCCTCCATCACCTGCTCATAATTCTGTAGTGAGAAGAGGAGCGTGACGTTCACGTTGACGCCATCAGCGATCAGTTGCTCGATCGCGGGGATTCCAGCTGGTGTGCCAGGTACCTTGATCATAGCGTTGGGACGATCAATCTTCGCAAAGAGTCGCCGTGCTTCGGCAATCGTGCGTTCGGTATCGTCAGCGAGTGCAGGGGGCAGTTCGAGCGAGACGAAGCCGTCTTGTCCCTCGGAAGCCTCGTAAACGAGGAGGAGCAGATCGCAGGCCTTCTGGACATCGTGGACGGCGAGTTCCTCAAAGATCGTTTCGTCGGAGAGCCCGCGTGCAGCTAGCTCCGCAATCTCCTCATCGTATTCATCGGTGCTGCTGATCGCCTTGTCGAAGATAGTAGGGTTGGAGGTTACGCCGCGAAGACCATCATCTTCAATGAGACGTGAGAGTTCCCCTGAGGTGATCAACGGACGGCTCAGAAAGTCGAGCCAGAAGCTCTGTCCAAATGCTGCGAGTTGGCGGAGTGGATTGGTCATCTCGATACCCTCCGGAAGCGGGTCATCGCGAATGGATGAGCCGGTCGGCCAGGACGGAACCGGCTCTCAATCTTATCGCACCGAGCTCGGTGTCCTCCGTCGGCATCAGCAGCGAGGAAGAGCGGTGTGCGGGACAATCTCGACGACAGGGAGTTCTTCGGCATGCGCGAGCGCGAAAGCGATCTCAGCGTCATAGTCGAAGATCCGGAGAAGCCGTAGAAGTGGTCGGGTGGGGCGTGGTGGGCCGCAGCGGCGAGAGTACGTCGCCATCCGCTCCATGAGAGCGCGGCGTTGTGCTGGATCGAGGACGACTTGCGCTCGTGCGCGCCAGCAGCGGTGTCCATAGCGCACGATGACCTCTGGGTTCGCGAGGATGTTGCGATACCAATCCGCGCGAATACCCGAGAGGCCCGCGAAGACGACGAAGCGGTCGTCCACCCGCATGGCGCTCAGTGCAGTCCGCCGAGGGAGATTTGTCTTCCGGCCAGTTGTCGTAAGCAAGACAACGCATCGCCAGGCAAGGAGAGAGGCAAGCGGGCCTCGGTAGAGGTACACAGGGATCTTGAGAAGCAGCCGTTGGAATCCTTTCGGACGAATGCGCACAAGCGTCGGAGGGTGTTGAGTCGTCATGGAGTGCTCCTTTCGTTACTCTCAGAAGTATTCGTCTCGGTGCGCACCGTGGATCCAAGTGCAAGCAGCTCTTCTACTGCGGCTGGGTTCTCAAGAGCCGAAAGGTCGCCAGGATCCAGGCCAAGGTAAGCCGCGCGGACAACGCGGCGCATGATCTTGGCGTTTCGGGTACGAGGGAGATCGCTCACAAAATGGACGCGCTGCGGTCGCAGCGGCTTCCCAAGTTCGCGCCCGATACGGTCCTGTATTTCCCGAGCCAGCTTTTCGCTCGGCTCGGAGCCACGCCGGAGAATACAGAAGACGACCAGCGTCTCACCCTTGACAGGGTCCGGGATGCCGATTGCAGCGGCCTCTTGGACGGCCGGATGTGCGACCGCTACGGATTCCACCTCGGCTGGGCCCATTCGTTTGCCTGCGATCTTGAGTGTGTCGTCGGATCGGCCGAGGATATACCAGAAGCCGCTATCGTCAACGAGGGCCCAATCGCCGTGCACCCAAAGGTGCGGCCAGCGCGACCAGTAGGTGGCTAAATACCGGTCTGGATCACGCCAGAAACCCGCGGTCATGCCGACCCAGGGTTGGCGAACAACAAGTTCACCCACTCGACCACGGACGGATCGACCGGTCTCATCGACAACGTCGGCAGCCATACCAGGCACTGGACCAGTGAACGCACAGGGAGCCTGCGGCTCGATCGTTGTACAACCGACGATTCCGCCTCCGATCTCGGTGCCGCCGGAGTAGTTGATGATGGGGAGCAGTCGGGCACCAACTGTCTCGAACAGCCACCACCACGGGGTTGGGTTCCACGGCTCACCAGTCGAGCCGAAGGCGCGGAGGCTGCTCAGGTCGTGCCGCTCCTGGGGTGCTGCATTGCGGGCCATGAGCGCGCGCACGACCGTCGGCGTGAGGCCGAGCACGGTGATCCGGTGCCGCGCCACCAGTTGCCAGAGGCGGTCCGCTGTTGGCCAGTCGGGGGTTCCCTCGTAGAGCACAGCAGTTGCCCCAAGGAGCAGCGTACCTTGGATGAGCCAAGGACCCATCATCCAGCCGAGATCGGTGAGCCAAAGAACCCGATCGTCGGTCTGAACGTCAAAGCAATAAGCGAGGTCATGTGCCGCCTTGATTGGGAAGCCCGCTTGAACATGGACGGTTCCCTTCGGACGGCCGGTCGTTCCTGAGGTGTAGATGAGCATGTACGGACTTGTCGCATCGGTCAGTGTCGCCGCTGGCGGAGCGCTCACCGCGGCGAGCCGTTCGTGCCACCAGTGATCACGGTTGGACGTCCAGGGGATGTCGGTGCCACTGCGCCGTACCACCAGGACGCGACGCACGGTAGGACACTGGGCCAGAGCGCGGTCAGCAATCTCCTTGAGTCGAACGAGTTGCCCCCGGCGTGAGAATGCGTCCGCGGTGACCACGACCGTGGCCTCAGCGTCTTGCAGACGAGCAGCGACAGCCTCTGGACCGTAGCCGGAGAAGATGGGGACAGCGATCGCGCCAAGCCAGCCGAGTGCGAGCGTCACCAAGGCTGTCTCTGGGAGCATCGGCAGAAAGATGCCGACCCGGTCACCGGCTGTGACGCCGAGTTCGGCCAAGGCTCCTGCGACACGCGGGACGAGAGACGAAAGATCGCGATAGGTGAGGACAGCTGTTGCACCATCGTCTCCCTCCCAGAGGAGGGCGGGGCGATCGGATGTGCCCCAGCGGGCGAGCAGATCGGCGACGTGGTTGTACTGTGCGTCTGGGAAAAAGGTCGCCCAAGGCAAACCACGTGAGAGATCGAGCACTGTGCTGGGCGGTCGCTGCCAGCGGATACCGAGATCGCTCACCACGGCCTTCCAATACCATGCTGGGTCTTGGGCTGCACGTGCGCGGAGTTCGGGAAGAGTTTGACAACCAGTGCGCTCCAGGAAGCGGCGAAGACGGCTTCGCTCGAACTCCGAGGTGCTCGGTGACCAGACGGGCTGTGTCATGGATCATCCTCCGATCGGATCGATTAGGCATTTTCATAGTAGGATTTCATGCCCAATGTGACTAGTCGTCTGATCGCCGGGTGCCCTCTTGACAGACGGGACAGCGATACCGTAGCCTGACGGCAGAGTCGCTTCTGGTGAGACGGGTGTACACGTTATTCCGAAGATTGTCTGGCATTTCGGACGCGGAGTGATACGAGGGCATCCGTCACCAGGACTCGAGGTCGGATAGACGTGGTACGAGGAGGAGGTCGGAACAATGACCAACAGTACTGAGGGTCGGTGGCTGGGTGGAAAACTCTCGCGGCGGGCACTTGTGCGAGGGATCGCGCTCGGCATGGCGACACCGATCGTCGGTGGGCTCCTTGCAGCCTGCGGCCAGCAAGCGACGCCGACACCGGCACCGCAGCCGACACCGACTGCTGCTCCGGCGCAGCAGCCAACGCCGACGGCGGCAGCAGCGGCGACACCGGCACCGGCAGCCACGCCGACGGCGACGCCGGTGGTGCTCAAGGGGACCAAGCTCAATATCCTCTTCGGGACGTTCTTCGTACCCGAGACACAGGACCTGATGAAGCAGCAGCTCCAGGAGTTCGGCAAGGAGACCGGGGTCGAGGCAACGATCGACTTCATCAACTGGCCGGACTTGCAGCCAAAGATTAGCGCAGCAGTGCAGGCCGGTGCTGGGCCGGATATCGTCGGCATGTGGGATACCTGGCCCTCCCTGTACAAGGAAGCACTGGTCGACGTGCAGGATATCGTCGAGCAGCGGATGAAGGGAGAGGGAGACTACTTCGACTGGGTAAAGAAGACGGTTCTCGTGGGTGACCAGTGGCTGAGCATTCCTATTGGTGCGCCGACCAGTGCACAGGTCTTCCGGAAGAGTGCGCTGCAGCAGGCTGGGTGGCCGGATCCGAATAATCCCCCGGATACGTGGGAAGATCTTTTCAAGATTGGCGTGGAGATGAAGAAGAACGGAATGCCACTCGGCCAGGCATTCGGACACTCGACCGGTGACCCGCCATCGTTCTGCTATGCCTTCATGTGGGCGTACGGGGCGATGGAAGTCGAGGCCGATGGCAAGACCGTCGCCTTCAATAAACCGCAGTTCGTGGAAGGGATGAAGCTCTTCCTGAGTTACTGGAAGCAGGCGTTCGACGAGACTGGACTCTCGTGGGACGATGCGACGAACAATCGTGCGTTCCTGGCCGGACAGATTGGGTGGACCTTTAACGGGAGCAGCATTTACATCGCGGC
>DAOTWO010000255.1:0-3928 GCA_034435855.1 Thermomicrobium sp.
CAGCGAGAATCGCAGCCTGTGGTGGGTTGATGATGGCGGTAAAGTGCTCCACGAGGCCAAACATCCCAAGGTTGGAAATGGTAAAGGTGCCGCCCTGATACTCCTCGGGCCGGAGGCGCTCTTCTCGGGCACGAGCAATTAAGTCTTTCGTGAGGCGTGCGATCTCCCCGAGCGGCTTGTGGTCAGCGTCGGGAATGAACGGCGCAATGAGACCATGTTCAGTTGCAACCGCAATATTGATGTCGATCCGCTTATAGATGCGAAGCTGGTTGGGCGGGACAAAGCTCGCATTCAGCGTCGGAAAGTCGCGCAGTGTGAGTGCACAGGCCTTGATCAAGAGATCGGTCACCGAGACTCGTTCTTCTTCTGGGACCTGTGCGTTGATCTGCTCCCGCAAGCTCAGGAGCTCGTCGACCTCGACGACTGTGGTGACAAAGAAGTGCGGAGCCTGCTGGAAGCTCTCGGCCATGCGCCGAGCGATCGTCTGGCGCATGCGGCTGAGTTCGACAAGTTCGAATTCCGGCAAACCTGGTGGTGCTGCCGGTGGTGCGGCCGGTGGTGCAGGTGGGGCGGCTGGTGGTGGCGGCGGTGGAGCAGCTGGAGGTGCAGCGGGACGTTCTGGTGCCACCGGAGCGAGCGGTGCAGCAAGAAGCGCCAAGATGTCTTCCTTCACAACGCGCCCACCAGGACCGCTGCCACGCACTTTCGAGAGATCGATGCCATGCTCAGCTGCGAGCCTCCGGACGAGCGGTGAGGCACGGATCCGTTCACCGGGTACGGGGACCGCTTCCTCCGGGGGTGCCACGGTCGCGCTCGGGGGTGGTGGAGCTGCTGGTGCCGCGGGTGCGGCAGCACCGATGGCTGCTCCGGCCGGTACCGCTTCCTCTTCGAGCTTCTCCCCCGGTTCTCCGATGATCGCGATCGGCTGGCCGACCGGAACCGTTTCCCCTTCCTTGGCAACGAGTTTCAAAAGGACGCCTGAGGCGAACGATTCAATTTCAAGATTGACCTTGTCGGTCTCGATCTCGGCGATCGGCTCGCCGCGCTCGACCCGATCGCCCTCGTGCTTGAGCCAGCGGAGTATTGTGCCTTCTTTCATGTCATACCCCATCTGGGGCATGACAAGCGGTCGTGCCATCTGGTTCCCTCCGTCCCCAGCTCGCTGGCGCTAGCGAGCTACTGACGCCGGCAGGCGCTGATAAAGTACCTCCCGAACCGCTTCAATAACTCGATCCTTGTTCGGTACCACAAGACGTTCCAAATTACGGGCGTACGGCATCGGTACTTCGACGCTCGCCACGCGGAGGATCGGGGCATCGAGGTAATCAAGCGCGCGCTCTTGCACCGCTGCTGCGATCTCGGCACCAACACCGAACGATTTCCATCCTTCCTCGACGATCACGAGGCGGTTTGTTTTCTGGACCGAGCGGATGATCGTCTCGATGTCGAGCGGGCGTAATACCCGTAGGTCGATGACCTCACACTCGATCCCCGCCCGGGCGAGTTCCTCGGCTGCCCCGAGCGCGAGGTAGTATCCGCGCAGCCAAGAGACGATCGTCACGTCCTGGCCTTCGCGTCGGACTTCGGCCCCTTCCAGCGGCAGGACGAAGTCTTCTCCGTCCGGCACCTCGCCGCGATTGCGATAGATGAGCGAGTGCTCGATGAAGATAACCGGGTCATTGCCACGGATGGCTGCCTTGAGGAACCCTTTGGCGTCCTTCGGAACGGCCGGTGCCACGACACGAAGCCCCGGGACGTAAGCGAAGTAGTTCTCAAAGAACTGCGAGTGCGTCGCGGCGAGCTGCCCGAAGCCCTCGACCGTCCGTACCACTACCGGCGCGGTGAACTGCCCGTTAAACATGTAGTAGATCTTCGCCAGATGGTTGACAATCTGGTCCATGGCCAGGAGGGAGAAGTTGATGGTCATGAGCTCAACGACAGGCCGCAGACCGCCAATGGCAGCACCGACGCCCAATCCGACGATTCCGAGTTCGGCGATCGGTGTATCACGGACGCGGTCCGGACCAAACTCCTGAAGAAAGCCTCTCGTGACGGCGTACGATCCGCCGTACGCTCCAATATCCTCACCAATCAGGAAGACGCGCTCATCGCGATACATCTCCTCGCGCAATGCCTCACGCAGCGCGTCGCGGTATGTGATTTCGCGTGCCATCCTCTACCCCTCTCTAGCGAATCGTGATCGGGTCGGCATAGACAAACTGGGTGAGCGTCACGGGATCGGGATCTGGGCTCTCATCGGCGAACCGCACTGCTTCAGCGACTGCTTCCTCAACAGCTCGATCGAGCGCTGCGAGTTCCTCGATCGTTGCCACGTTGTGCGTTAGGAGCTGCTCGCGCAAGCGCGCGATCGGGTCACGGTGTCGTCGCCACTCCTCGACTTCTTCCTTGGAGCGATAGGTCTCGGGGTCGGCCATCGAATGGCCGCGATACCGGTAGGTCAGGGCTTCGAGAAAGTAGGGGCCGTTGCCGCTGCGGCAGTGGTCGAGCGCCCGCTTGGTTGCCTCGTAGACGGCAATGACATCCTGTCCGTCCACTTGCTCCGCCGGGATGTCGTAGGCACAAGCCTTGCGATACATCTCGCGAACCGCTGAAGCATATTGCACTGCCGTACCCATGCCATACTGGTTGTTCTCACAGAGGAAGAGGACGGGGAGTTTCCAGAGCGCGGCGAAGTTGAGCGCCTCGTGGAAGGCGCCATTGTTAGTCGCGCCGTCACCGAAGATTGCGACGGCGACCCGACGCTGGTTCAAGTACTTGCTGGCCAGCCCAAGCCCCGCGGCAATTGGTAGCAAGCCTGCCACGATGGCGTAGCCGCCCCAAAAGTGTTTCGATGCATCAGCGAAGTGCATCGACCCGCCACGACCCCCAACGAGTCCAGTTGCCTTGCCAAAGAGCTCGGCCATACAGCGCCGTGGATCAAGTCCCAATGCCAGGGCATATCCGTGATCCCGGTAATGGGTCACGAGATGGTCTTCCGGGTCCATGGCCCGGATCGCCCCCACCGCCACTGCCTCTTCACCGATATAGAGATGCAAGAATCCAGCGATCTTCCCGAGCGCATACTGTTCCGCAGCCACCTCTTCGAAACGCCGAATCAGTACCATCAGACGGTACATCTCGAGGAGTTCGCTCTTGGGGAGGGCTACCCCAGGCAGCTGACCATCGACTGTGCTGGTCATCACATCCCTCCTGTCTCCAGTCCGCTTGGTCGCAATCAGCCCGCTGTGTTCGACGGGCCCCACCGCACTGTGGTGCTTGCGACCTCCGCTGCGACGGTATTCCGGCACAACCGTCGCTTATGATACCCCAGGGCCGAGCTTATACCCAATCTGCCGCAGGAAGGTCATCCGCTTCGCGATATCCTCTTCCCCTTCGATCCCCAACGGCTTAAAGCCGTCCGCCACCCCGAGCACGGCGCGTTGCTCGCCGAGATCGGCCAGGACGACTTCGACTGGGTTGGCGGTAGCGCAGAAGATGGTACAGACCTCGACGACGTTGCGGACAGCTGGGAGCACGTTGATCGGATAGACATTGCCGAGCATGATGAGAAAGCAGTGCCCAGCTGCAATATTCATGACGTTACGGCGCGCCAACTCGGTGAGTTCCGGATCGGTTCCGCTCCAGCGCACCAGCCGTGGTCCCGAGGACTCGCTGAAGGCGAGCCCGAACTTGATGCCAGGCACAGCATTCACGAGTGCCTCGTGTAAATCCTCCACCGTCTTGATGAAGTGGCTGTGCCCGAAGATGATGTTGACGTGATCAGGCTTTTCGATCCGCACTGTGACGAGTTCGATCGGCATGTTCCTCTCCTTTCCTGTCTTACGGCACCACGACTGCACGTCCCTTGACACGTCCGTCGCGCAGATCGCGTAATGCCTGGTTGATCTGCGTGAGCGGGTAATAGGTC
>DAOTWO010000256.1:0-3287 GCA_034435855.1 Thermomicrobium sp.
CGGAGAGCGTGAAATCTCCTGTGCTTGTGGTGTGTTTTCACTGCTCGAGGCGCTGTTCGACCGGTCGCTGCGCCCGGCGCGGGAAGAGACCTTCAATCTGGTAGAACTCGTACATCCGGAGCATCTGCTGCAGCTCCGGATCGACGTGTCGGTAAAGCCCCTCCATCAACCCTCGCGCGATCGTCGGATCGAACAGTTTCTGAAACTTGTTGTTCTGGATCGCAATGAACAGCTTGTACAGGTCAATGAGCTCGGTTGAGCTCAACCGTGTCTCACGATCGGTCTTAATCACGCGCCCGGCAGCCATGCGCACCCGTAACCCATGCTGCCGCGCAAAGCGATTCAGCTGCTGCTCAAACTCCAGCGCAACCCGCGGATAGTCATAGAGGACAAGCTTGAGGTAGATCGATTCCACGGTCAGCGTGAAGAGTTCGATGATCTTGGCTCGGTTCGGCGGAACCGCCTCGACCATGCCCAGCTGGTGCAGCTGGTAGAGTGCTCGCGCAGTCTCGAACTGTGTCCATCCAGCTTCGCGTGCGATCGTTGCCACATCGCGTTGCCCGTCCACGAGCTCATACATCGTTGCCAACTCCACGGGCAACGGTCGCACCGGCCCACGCTTCCGGAAGATCATCGAGACAGAGGGAATCACCGGGCTGAGCTGGATCCACTCGTCGACACGGCGCGTTCCTTCCAGGACAAGCTGGAGACTGTCGACCGTGATCGGAATACCGTCCTCGTACTGGCAGACATTCGCGCGGAATGCGAAACGGCAGTTCCGCCAAAGGAACAGCGTGTAGATCGCAATCTCGAGTTGCTGCTCCCGGCACCGCTGGATCTCTTCCGGCGTTATTTTCTCCTCGCGCACGAGCCGGGTCAGTAACCGCCCCTCGTCCGACTCTTCTGCGCTCAGCTCTTCCAGCTTACGCGCCTGCACTCTGCCGGCACGCACCAAAAGCTCCGGTAATGTCGGCAGACGCGATCCCGCTGCTACATAGGTGATCCGCCCCTGCTCGAAAGTGATTGTCCGTGTGTTCCAGCCCTGGATCAGGGTGAGTGTCCCTGTCTTGTGCGTGTAGCCGAGCATCTGCAAGAGGTCGGAGAGCGTGAACGCCCCCAACCGCCCTTCCAAGTCCGGCGTGTCATCCACCGTGTGCTCTACCGTTGGATCGGGCCTCGTCTCACTCACTGAAACGCTCCAACCGGACCGCTGCCCGACCTTCGTTCCCCGCGCGATCCTCCGCTCGCACTTCCAGAGTGATCGGCGGCCCCGCCGTCGGCCATGGTGTCTCCCACAGTGTGATCCACTCATCGCGCTCGGACAATGGATCGAGCGTACCGACTTCCTGGCCGTCCACCCACAGGCTCACACGTTCGACCCCACCCGCATCCGTCACGCGTGCCCGGACGGTAAGGTACCGACGATCCACTTGCTCTCCATCCCGCGGTCGCTCGATCCGGATCTGCGGCGCCTCCTGATCCCACCCGAGCGCTTTCCAGGCTGCTCGTGCAATCGCCTCATAGCCCTCGTTCGTCGGATGCACATCGACCGGCCACCAGGTCCACTCCGCGCTGTGTCCGCGGAACAGACTCTCCAGATCGACCACCGACGCCCCCACTGCGCTCGCCTGGGTACGGAGCTCGCTATTGAACCGTGCCACCCACCAGCTTTCGCTACGCTCGGCTCCTGGATCCCCCTCGGTCGGGTCGTACAGTGTCAGTACCAAGAGCGGCACCTCACCAACGGTCCGACGGATCGCCGCGAGAGCTTCGCCAATGTTCGTCTGGAACTCCGCGAAGGCACGGTCTCGCTCACTCTCGTTCGCGTTCTGGAGAGCCAGAAGATCGTTCCCACCCAAGCTCACGAGGACAAAGCGGATTGTGCTGCCGCGCCGCTGCGCTGCTTCCACGGTTTCGCGCAACCGGTCAAGCTGGCCTTCAGTGAGGAAGAAGCTGGTTCGCTCTCCAGGGACAGCGGTACTCACCAACTCCGTCCGCTCTCCGAAGAACTCCCCGCTCCACTGGCAGAGGATCGCCGCCGCGCTGCGTTCCCGCGGCAGCGTACTGCCGATCCCAGCCGCCAGCGAATCCCCCACAGCAAGGCAGACCACCGGCGGCGCAGCGATGGAGCGGCTGAAGGGTACCCCCAGCACGAGGAGGGCGGTCACGATCAGAGTTGCGACCAGGGAACGCTGTCTCATGACCGCATTACCACCGGAATCCCGAACCGTTGCAGCGTCTCGATCACCAACCGACGTGCGTCCTCATGCGTCAATGCTTCGACTGCCTCACTCGGCTCGAACAGGAGCGTGTCATGACCCACATGCCGCTCGAAATCGGCACCTGGCCGCGCCTGCACGAGGAGATACGCCACGCGGCGCGGACGCCCCCCGGCAGCGAACTCTAAGACCCCGCCCCAGCCAATGACCTCCCCCACTAGCCCCAGCTCTTCTGCAACTTCGCGGAGCGCCGCTCGATACGCAGCCTCGCCCGGCTCAATGTGCCCTTTCGGCAGCACAATCGTGCCATCGGCCGCTCGCCGCAGGGCCAGTTTCCCCTCGTCAGGTAGCCAGACGATTGCTCCCGCCTGCGGCACAACGCCCTCGGCACGCCCAAAGCTGGAAACCTCTAATTCCGCACGTAGCTTCGCGTAGGTCACCGGGATGAGTTCTGGAATCACCATCGTGTTGGCAAGGATCGGCATGAAATTCGCATCACCTTGCCACCGCGGCACAATGTGCACATGCAGGTGATCGCTAATCCCTGCACCAGCAACGGCTCCCAGATTCAGTCCCACGTTGAATCCATCGCAGCGCAGCGCACGCCGCTGGGCGACCGTAAGCCACGTCACGAGCTCGAACAGCTCCGCCGTTGTCTCCCGGTCGAGCTCAGCAAGGTCCGCCACGTGCTGAAAGGGCACGGCCATCGCGTGACCGGTGTTATACGGAAAAAGATTCATGATCAGGTAGGCCCGCGCTCCCCGGAGCAAGATCAGTTCACGGACATCGTCACCAGCTGCCGGTTTCTCGCAGAAGATGCACCCGCGGTGCCGCACTTCTCC
Source organism: Thermomicrobium sp. (assembly GCA_034435855.1). Lineage (GTDB taxonomy): Bacteria > Chloroflexota > Chloroflexia > Thermomicrobiales > Thermomicrobiaceae > Thermomicrobium. Next base: position 3,062 of record DAOTWO010000256.1, read on the forward strand.
CTCGACGTACCGCAACCGCCACGGCGCCCAGAGTCGTTCCATCCTCCGCTCCTCGTCTCCTCGCCTGGTTCTGGCACGCTCCCGGTCAATCCTACACCGCTCCCCATACCCCTACGCCCTGCGGGTGAACGATTGTGACACGCCACCCGGTTTCCCATTGCAATGATGGGCCACCTGCGCAACACCACCAGTTCGCCGCGGCGGCTCAATCTGTTCCTCGCAGCGT
>DAOTWO010000257.1:0-4815 GCA_034435855.1 Thermomicrobium sp.
AGGCCAAGGAGTTTGGGGCCACCCACACCATCAACCCCACGCGGGAGGATCCAGTCCAGCGGATCATGGACATTACCCACGGCGTCGGCGCCGACGCCACCATCTTGACGGTTTCGTTGGTGACTGCCGATGTGATTGGTACTGCGGTTCGGGCAACCCGCAAGGCTGGACGAACCGTGATTGTCGGGGCATCAGACCGACGGATGCAGCGTATGAACATTACTCCGGTCGATTTCATGCTACTCGCGAAGGAAATTGTCGGGACAATCTTCGGCCACAATGTGCCGCGTGTGGATATCCCGCGCTTGCTGAGTCTCTATCGCGACGGAAAGCTGAAGCTGGACGAGTTCGTGACGAAGCGTTATCGGCTGGACGAAATTAATCAGGCTTTCCTGGATCTCGAGGAAGGTCGGCTCATTCGAGGTGTTCTGGTCTTTGATTGAGGAGACGGTAAACCCACTACGGCCAACCTCGTGGGCGATGTCCTGGATGATTGGGGTGAGCGAGGCCAGCGCTTGTTCGCTGATACCGTTTGCGTCTGGCGGGATGTGCGCGATGAAAAAAGTGCCTCTTTGGGTTTCTCGGCCGTTGAAGTGAAGTGTTCGTGGCGGACGCAACCACGGTACCTGCATGAGGATGGTGCCATCCGCGAACTCGAGGATTCTCTCGGCACGTTGGATGCAAAGTGGTGCGCACGGTGCGCTGCATCGGAGAGGCGTGGTGTTTCGGACGATCAGGCACCCCCTTGACAGCGGGAGCCGTGAGGACTATAGTGAGTGACGCTATGGGTTGCGTGTCGCTTCAGCACCAGGCTTGGTTTGCGTACTACTTTAGCCCGCCGGCGTTGCTGGCGGGGCACCGGGTGTTGAAGCGCTGACCCCGTAGCCCGAAAAGCCAGTGACGCCGGCGAGCAGAGGTCATCACCTCTGCTCGCTTTGTTTTATGGAGACCCAGAAGGGAGAGGAGCTGAGGTGATGATTCTCCGGCTGCGGCCCGATGTTGATCCGCATGACCAGCAGGCACTGTTGGACGACTTACACCGTTGGGGGTTCACAGTTACGACACTTCTGCGGGGCGGCCAACCGATCTTGGCGGTGAATGGACAGGAAATCACGGCAGATATTGCCGCAGAACTCGCAAGGTACCCGGGCGTCGAGGCAATCGTGACACCTTCCGAGCCATACCGTTTGGCAGCTCTCGCGAGTCGGCCCCGAGGAACAACCGTACGAGTTGGAGATGTTGTTGTCGGCGGTCATGAGCCGGTTATCATCGCCGGGCCCTGCACGGTTGAGAATCGAGAGCAGCTGCTCCGCACTGCAGAAGCAGTGCGAGACGCAGGGGCATCGCTGCTGCGGGGAGGCGCATTTAAGCCACGAACTTCCCCATATAGTTTTCAAGGTCTTGGCGAGCGTGGCTTAGAACTCCTTGCGGAGGCACGGGAGCAGACCGGACTACCAATCGTGACGGAGGTGTTGGATACCGAGCAGGTCGATCTTGTCGCTCAATATGCAGACATGCTCCAGATTGGCAGCCGGAACATGATGAACTTCGCACTTCTGCGGAAGGTAGCGGCAACTGGGAAACCGGTTCTTCTGAAGCGTGGTTTTGCCGCCACCATTGAGGAATGGCTGCTTGCTGCGGAATACCTCCTTGCTGGAGGGAACGATCAGGTGGTCCTCTGCGAACGAGGGGTGCGGAGTTTTGAACCAGCGACGCGATTCATGCTCGATCTCAATGCAGTCCCGCTGGTGCGCCAGTTGAGCCATCTACCAGTGATTGTCGACCCAAGTCATGGGACGGGGAGACGTGAACTCGTGCCACCTCTGTCGCTTGCAGCGATTGCTGCCGGAGCGCATGGTCTTCTCGTGGAGGTTCATGTCGAACCAGATGCCGCGCTCGTCGATGGTCGCCAGTCGATCGACCCCGCCACGCTTGCGAGCATCGTCCGGCGAGTGCGGGTGCTCAGCGAGCTCGCTGAGGAACTTGTGATTGCCTGAATCAGAGGTACGCCATTGCGGCCAGTCCAGAGCGCGCGGCCCGATGGGCGCTCTCGAGGGTCCGCACTACCCCGAACGGATCGCGGGGCCCTCCACCGAACGCGTGCGAGGCGCGGGCGGTCCAGGCGATGAGAGTTTGCTCGACAATATCGAGCAACGCGCGGGCGGGTGCATCAGCCAGCGTTGAGCCACCTGCCTGTAAGTAGCTGGCTTGCACAACGGAGAGAAAAAGCGCGCGGACGGCGGAGTCAAATGGCGCAAGTTCGGTGAGAAGGCCGGCAAAGTCTGCGGCGGCCGGGCGAAGAGCGAGCTGCTCCCAACCGAACGCGCAGGTTACTTCACCGTTGTCTACAAACACACTCGCCAGCGGGAGGTGGCCGAGCGTCGGTACAAGGGGTGCACTGACATGCAATTGGTCATCGATCCAGTCGAGGATGCTCTCGAGTGTCCCCCGCAACAAATCTAGAGTGTCGCGTGTTACTTCGCGGAGTGTTGCAATGCGGGTACGGTCGAGCTCAGCAGTACGCTCTGCAGTTGCCTCGATGCCAAGCGCCCTGGATGGAGTGCGATGTAGCTGTACCAGGAACCGAGCCAGGCTTACTGCAGCGGCACTGATCTGCCACGGAGCATCACACTCGCGCAAGACCTCGGTGAGTGCGGTTCCCGACGGGAGCGAGCAGAGGAAGAGCACGTGTTCAGGGTCTTCAGCCACGCTGCGGATTGTTGGTGTCGGCAATCCAGCAGTCGTCGCAAGGGTGTGCGCGGTTGTGGGAGCAATGAACTCCGCTGTGTGGGGAACGAGAAGTGCGAGCAGAGAGAGGCTGCTCTGACTTTTGTCCGAGTGGTCACGGATAATGAGGTGCCAGGCGTTCCTTCGGAATGAGGGCAGTGGGCGAAGTTCTGTGAGTACTACCTGCTGCGCGGGAACGAGACGAGCGAGGGCGGCGTCCAAAAGTTCGGGATGCGGAAACGTGTGTGACTCCATCATAGACTCCTCGTCATCCAACGACACGAATCGGCTTTACTGCCGAGGATAACCTGTTCACGCATACTTTCCCACCGACTCGTTACAATGACGCGGCGGTGGAAGAGTTGGAGTTTTGAGAAAGGAAACGCGGAGATCTCGTTGCGCGTCCTGGTTGTCTCGCCATTATTGCCCTACCCAGTGAGAACGGGAGGAGCGCTGCGCATCTGGCAGCTCCTCCGCGCTCTCGCGTTGGAGCATGATGTCACGCTACTGGCCAGTACTCCAACCGCGGTACAGTGGGATGAGGCTTGCGAGGCACTCGCTCCGGTTCGTCTCCTCCGGGTACCAAGCGCCTGGACTCCGGGTGAAGGACCAACGCGCGCGAAGCGAGTTCGTCAACTGCGCTCGCTTTTCTCGCGGCGATCCGCCTTTTACTGGACGTTCGCGTGGCCGCTTGCTCCTGTCGTCCGGAAACTCGGGGAGCATGCATTCGATGTGGTGCAGGTGGAATATGGACCTTTAGGGCTGTTGCCATTCTCACCGGAGATGCCGCTTGTCCTCGACGCGCACAACGTGGAATACCGGGCGCTGGAGCGTATTGCTGGGCAAGCCCCCGTGTGGCGGCGACTGTGGCTACGCCTGGAAACCGCTCGTGTCCGGCGGGACGAGCGGGCGGCTTGGCGACGAGCGACGTGGTGTCTTGCCACGTCCCGTGTCGATGCCCAAGAGATTGAGGCGGTCAGCGAAACACGCGTAGCGATCGTCCCGAATGGCGTCGAGTTGGACCGCTATCCGTTGCAACCACCTGAACGTGCGGAGCCAGATCATGTGCTTTTTGTTGGGAGCTTTCGGTACTGGCCGAACGTGGACGGAATACGCTGGTTTGCCGAACAGGTGTGGCCGCGAATCGTCCGTTGTCGCCCCACGGCGCGGCTAAGCCTCGTCGGTTTTGATCCGCCTGCGGAGGTGCGAGGTCTCGAAAGGATACCTGGGGTTGTGGTGGTCGGAACCGTGCCAGACGTACGGCCCTGGCTCGCCCGGGCAAGTGTCGTCGTCGTGCCGCTGCGTGCGGGAAGTGGGACGCGTCTCAAACTCTTGGAGGCGCTCGCAGCGGGGAAAGCGGTCGTCTCCACGCGGCTTGGGGCAGAGGGGGTGGAGTGCGAACATGGACGCCATCTCCTCCTCGCGGACGAGCCACAGGCCTTCGCCGAGAGTGTCTTATCACTGCTTGCTTCTCCGGAACAGCGACGAGCGCTTGGTCGGGCGGGGCGGCAGCTTGTCGAGGAGGAGTACGCGTGGGAGCGGATTGCGGAGAAACTTCTCGCTGTCTACCGCCGACTTGCGAGCGAAAATGGTGGTTCCGGCACGTAGATCCACCCCTCTCGACTGGCTTCGGGCGGTAGGTTTGATGACGGAGGGTTCCGCATCGTCACGAGCCAGGCGGTCACGGCAGCCACAATGCTATCGAGTCCATCACCCCCAGGTTGCGCGATTACGGTAGCGGAGAGAGCCGGCGAGAGCGTGACACCAAGGCCCTGGAGGCCCCTGAGGATCTGCTCCCGGGTAGCTTGTGCGTAAGCCGTCCTTCCCTTGTAACCACGGTGTGGCAGAGCGAGTGCGCGGAGTGATACTGCAGGGCATACCTCCATCAGATAGGGCCGATCCGCGGTACGGGGGTGAAACGGGGCGACCGCGACCACGCCTTGCTTAACGAGGGGGTGGAGAACTTGTCTTAGCCATGTATCAGTCTGACGAAAAAGGCGCAGGTTGGTCGGTGCAAAGGGGGCGTGTACCAGGCGATCCGTGAGTCGCTTGCGCTCGCGGCCAGAGCTGTCTCGCCCGGCGCGTCGG
>DAOTWO010000258.1:0-6804 GCA_034435855.1 Thermomicrobium sp.
TGCGTCGGCGCAAAAGTGAAGTGTCAGGCGAAGGCACGGCGGCGAGCATAGCGATGACCCTGGGGGAGCGTCAGGAGAACACAGATTTCGTCGCCGTCATGCCTCTGGCGGAGGTGCCGGAGGCTACGATCGTCCGCTTTGAAGTTGACGGTGAGCCCCGCATTCTCGTGCGCTATGGCGACCGGCTGTACGCCGTGTACGGAATCTGTACCCACGAGGAAGCAGAAATGGCCGAGGGTGACCTTGAGGATGGTGTGCTGTACTGCCCCTTGCACGGGTCGGGCTTTGAGCTTGCGACCGGACGGGTCACAGCGCTCCCGGCGACACGCCCTCTTCCGGTCTACGACGTAGAGGTACGTGATGGCATGGTGTACGTCTCTCGACAGCCGCGAACGACCGGCTGAGCGACGACGCTCCTCAGCGGGGGATGCTCGCCTCTCGAACTTCAGCTCTGGCAGTGCTTGCAGAGCATCCCCTGGGGGTTCTGCAACGGCATGTCGGAAGCCGGACCACGTTCATGCGGTTTGAGACACTACTCGATTGACGAGCAGAGACAAGGGAATCAGATGTGACGCGGTCACAGCGCACGATGTCGCTGGACGCTCGTGAGTGTGACGTGCTCGGGAGGTCAGAAACTGCCCCCAGCGGCAGCACTGCCGCTGGATGCACTCCCACTACCATCGCTGCTCGACGACGGGGCGAGTTCCCGTCGGAGGCTCGTCCAGAACGGATAGAAGTCCGTTGAGCTGCTGGAGGCAGTGGTCGGAGTCCGTGCAACAAACCAGGCTGGTGCGTAGCCGCGCCGACTCGCCTCGCGCAAGCGCCGGTCAACAGCCCCGTGGGCACCGAGGGCGATGGCGTAGGGGAGAAGGGAATCAAAGTCGAGCTCAAGGGTCGGGTCATGCTGAGCCTGTTCCAGGCCGGCTCGGAGTGCGCGCCATGGTGCGGCCTCGCTTTCACCGATCGACGTGGTCAAGCGGATGCTCGCAGCTGCCCCTGTTGCTCCCATCCCGACAAGAAGCAGCGCGCTGGTTCCGATCATGCCGATCGGATCCTCCGCCAAGATGACGATGAGGAGGGCAAGCGCGGTCAGTGTAAAGGACAGAACGGCAAGCCAGATGAGGCGGGTGCGCAGTCGACCAAGTTCCGGGTTAAACCATCCACGCGCGACGAGCTCAGTGAGCAGCGCTTCCCGCATTGCCGGCCAGACGCTGTGGAGTTCTGAGAGACTTTCGGCCGGGACAAGATCGCCGTTTGCTCGAGTGGCTAAAGCGTCCCATACCAATCGCTCGAAGCCGGGACGGGCGACCCTGGGGTCGAGGAGCCGGAGTGCGACCTGCGGCTTGGCTCTTGCGCCAGAGGTGGGGAACTGTTCTGACGGCTCGATGGACAGTGCGCCACGACGAGCCAGGTCGAGCACGGTGGCGGTGAGGAGTTCCTGGCTCAGGGTTCCTCGTGCCAGCGCTCCGGCGATTGCTGGGGCAAGATCACCGGGAAGCTGGAGGGTGGGGGACAGGTATGGCTTCGACGTCTGCTGCCGGGGACGTCGTGTCCAAAGGCGTACCGTGACGACCGCAAGGACGAGGCTTGCGAGTCCGGCTGCGAGGTTCAGCGGCAAGCCCGACACGCGGCGAGCCAACCGCTGGATCGCGTTCGGTTCACTCGGTGGCGGCCCGACAGTGAGGTTACGGTGGATTTCGTCGAGACCCTGCGCAATTCCGGTGGCAAGCTGCCCGTCACGCAGGAGCGGGAGCATCGTCTCGCTAATCCGTTCAAGCTGCTGCTGGTCCAGGGTACCGCTCCGGACATGGGCCTCACCGGCGACAATGGCGAAGTGGCCATGCTTCGGGTCATTCGGCTTCAGGTTGAAGAAGAGGACGATCCCATCGCGTGCGCCGGGAGCTGACTGCACGTCCCACGCGTCCATGAGCGCGCGTGCATCGGCGATGGTCTGCTCAAACGAGGTCGAGCGCAGACGAAGGTAGACGACAACCGGAGCCCCACTGGCCTCAATGGCCGCAGCACGTGACTCGAGCATCATGCGTTCTTCGGTGGTTAAGACAGCGGCGAGGTCGTAGACGTGATGGCCTTCTACGGGGGTGCCGAACTGGCTAGCAGCGCGTGTGGTTGAGCCTCCGAGCAGTAAAGTCAAGGGGACAAGCAGGAAGATGGCCAACCAGTACATCGGAGCTCTCTCCTTTCCGAGGTCGTCGTTTCTCGCGGTCAGTATTGTCAGCGCAGGACGGATTCGGCAAGAAATCCTTGTGTACACGAACGATGAACTACTTGGCAGTGCATCATCATGTCGACTCAGTTGAACGGGTTGCCTGCACGTTGCACCTCGTTGAGCTGCCTCTGGGGTGACCGCTGAGGGGTGATCACACGGCATTCTCTCCAAAGGAGTATCGTCTGTCTCTTCGTCGTAGCGGCATAATGGTCGCCGGTCGCCAGGGAATGACCGTAAGGCCATGGTCAATAGAGGTTCTGAGGTATTCCAAAGTCGCGAGGGGCCTCCTAGAGGCGAACACGGGAGTTGCCGGCCCCTGAAGTGGGCAGCGGAAGGTGAGGTGACATAATGACCGAGACATGCCTGGTCGTCGGAGCAGGGGTAGCGGCGTTCGGTTTTGCGAATGCCATTCGGGAGGCGGGTTACCAGGGACGTGTGATACTGGTTGGTGCGGAGGAGTTCTTGCCCTACGATCGTCCCCCGCTTTCGAAGCAGTATCTCCTTGGGAAGAAGGACGAGAGCGACCTGCCATTTCGTCCTCGCTCGTTCTACGAGGAACGGGGTATCGAGCTGGTTCTCGGCGAAGTGATTGAGGCCGTAGACCTCGTGCAGCGGGTAGCCCGTGCGGCGAGTGGGCGGACGTACGGCTTTGACCAGTTGGTGTTCGCGACGGGAGCAGTGCCGAACCGCTTACCGGTTCCGGGGGCGCAGCTTCCTGGGGTCTATTTGCTGCGGTCCCTGGCAGATGCACGAGCGGTGCGCGCAGCGCTTGACCGAGTAGAGCAGGTCGTGGTGATCGGAGGCGGATTCATCGGTTGTGAAGTGGCGGCGAGTGCGCGGATGCGTGAGAAGGAGGTGACGCTCGTCGAGCCGCTTCCGGTGTTACTGGGCCGGGCACTCGGAGAGGTGATCGGTCAGGCGATCGCCCGTGTCCATGAGCGGCGCGGGGTGCGGCTGTACCTCGGGCGCAGGGTGGTGCAGTTAGAGGGGAGCGGACGGGTCGAACGCGCCCTCTTAGACGATGGCACCGTGATTCCCTGCGAGCTTGTGGTGGTGGGGATCGGCGTTCACCCGGTTCTACCGGCTATCGAGGGGAACTTGGACGTCCAAGATGGTGTGGTGGTCGATGCGACTCTCGCGGCGAGCGCACCGGGAGTGTGGGCAGCAGGTGATGTGGCACGCTGGTGGCACCCGACAATCCAGCGGCATATCCGGGTGGAGCACTACGACAACGCGCTGGCCCAAGGGGCAATTGTCGCGAAGGCGATTGCTGGCGCGCCCGAGCCATACGCGCCGGTGCCCTCTTTCTGGTCGGATCAATACGAATTCACCATCCAGCAGTATGGATACCCGGTCGAGTGGGATGAGGTGGTCGTCCGAGGTGATCTTGACCAGCCGGCCTTCACGGCTTTCTACCTCGTCGGCGGACGCATTGTCGGAGCGGTGATCGTCGGGCGACCGCGGGAGATGCGGCCGGCGCGACGGCTGGTAGAAGCTCAGGCGCAGGTCGACCGGGCGCTGCTTGCTGATTCGACGGTCGACCTGCGCCAGCTGCTTCCCTGAGTGAAGGAAGTCTCGGATGGTCAGCGAGTGACGGGAAGGCCGGCACGAGCCCAGGCGATCATCCCGCCGGTGAGATTCGCGACGCGGGTGAAGCCGGCCTGTTGGAGCAGAAGCGTCGCGTAGGCACTGCGGTTTCCACTGCGGCAGACGACGATCAATTCACGGTTCGGGTCGAGCTCATTGACACGCTGTGGCAGGTCATCCAATGGAATGAGCTGGGCGCCGGGGATGTGTCCACCACGCCATTCGTGTGGTTCGCGGACATCGAGAATGAGTGCTCCTGCTTGCTGACGAGCGTGTGCTTCCGCGGGTGAGATCTCTGGGATACGGAAGCGATTGAACAATCGTGCGAACACTCTTTGCTCCTCTCCGTTTTCGCAACGGTTCTGATCCTTCTTGATCGGGCCAGCACAGTCTGCCTCATCCCATGACTGATCGAACTCGGTGGTACCCGAGCCCGGGTACCACCGAGTGGCTGCTGCAGGTCAGAGCCTGTTCACACAGGAACAGCAGTTCCGCGCGTCACCGGGTAACCAGCTGCGCGCCAGGCGTCCATGCCTCCCTCCACCGACCAGAGATGATCGAAGCCAACCGCCTGGAGGAGACTCGCGGCGAGCACGCTCCGTCCACCGGCGCCGCAGACGAGGACAACAGGACGCTTTGGATCAAGCGCAGCGAGTTCGCGTGGCAGCCGGTAAAACGGGATGTGCAGCGCACCGTCGATATGCCCTTCGATCCACTCCGAGCGCTCGCGGACGTCGACGAGTTGGAGCAGCGGCTCCTCGTCGAGCTTGCGTGCGAGCTCGTGGACGGTGAGCAAGGGCAGCGTGCGGTACGGATAGCCTGCGCGCTCCCATGCTGCCATGCCACCCGCAAGATAGCCCAAGACCTGATCATAACCGATGACGGCCAGCATCTGGACGGCGCGGAGCGCTTCCTCCTCTCGCTCGACGACCAGGACGAGCGGTCGATCGGGTGGGACAACGAGGCCGACACGATTCTGGAACTGGCCGCCATCCAGGGCAACCGAAATGGCCCCTGGGATGTGGCTGGCAGCAAAGGCTGCAGGAGAACGGACGTCGAGGATGACGGCACCTTGCTCCTGGAGTTCGCGTACGCGCGCGGGCGCGAGCGACACGGCTTGGCCGATCCGCGGAGGCTCCGCGCCACGATTGAGCTCAACAATTCGCGCCAAGTTGGGTGGTCGCTCCGGCAGGTTCTCGTTCATGAAGCGAACGAACGCTGCACGGTCACGGATCTGGAGCGCTGGGTTATTGCGCTGCTCAAAGCCGATGCTCGTGCCGGTCATTCGGTTGTTGACGCGACCGCAGAGTGATCCGGCGACGTGACCGGGGAAGACGAGCGTGCCCGGCGGAAGCTGCAGAATCCGCTGATGTAGCGAGTCAAAGAGCGCGGCGGCACCCTCGATCCCGTCGATGGCGAGGTCGGGCCGGGCAACATCGCCAACGAAGAGGGTATCGCCGGTGAGGACGATCCAGGGCTCGTTGCTGCGTGAGCGATCGAGCACCGCGATGACGATGTGCTCGGGACGATGGCCGGGGGTATGGATGGCCCGCAAGACAACCTCACCGAGTTCGAGTTCATCACCGTCATGGAGCGGCAGGTGTGGGTAGGCGACGCCGGCCAAGGCGGAGACAGCGATCGTCGCACCGGTGGCAGCGGCGAGCTGGTGATGACCGGAGACGTGGTCGGCATGGTTGTGCGTCTCGACGATGTAGCGGAGCGTCAGTCCCTCGCGCTCCAAGAGGTCGAGGATCTCCTCGACCATGTCGATGCGTGGGTCGATGACGGCGGCTAGCCCGGCATTGGTGGAGCCGACGACGTAGGCGGCACAGCCAATATCGGTGCGGAGGATCTGCTGGAAGAACATCGTTCCCTCCTTCACGAGGACTCAAGTGTCTGCAAGGCACGCTGGAGCCGAGTGCGTGCTTCGGCAGCCAGCTCGTCGAGCGCGGGATTGCCAACGATGCCAAGCATGGCTTTGGGATCAGCAATCTCCACGCGGGTCTTGCCATCCACTTCGCGGACGACGACATTGCAGGGGAGGAGCAGGCCAACCTCTCGCTCAGTCTCAAGCGCTCGATGGGCAAAGGGTGGATTGCAGGCACCGAGGATCACGTAGCGCTCCATGTCGAGACCGAGCTTCTGGCGCAGCGTCTCTTTGACGTCGATCGTGGTCAGGACGCCGAACCCTTCAGTCTTGAGCACCTCCTGTACCTTAGTCAACACCTCGTCGAACGGCTTCTCGAGATCGACCCCGAAGCCGTACCGACCTGTGAACATCCTGTCAGCCTCCTTCCCCTTCCGTTCGACTCGACCTCGGCTCGAGTTTGGAGCGAGCCAACGGCTCGCTTTACCAGCGGATTGCTCAACCGCCGCTGGTGGAGCAGCTGGCACTGCTGCTACTGACGCCGTCAGCCGTGCGGGCGGCGAAGGCCGAGAGCAGACGCTCCGTCTCATCTGCACCGCAGTTGGGGCAGACGACCGGCTGCGCGGCCTGCGAGAGCCGGACAAGCTTCTCGAAGCGATAGCCACAGCGTTGGCAACGATACTCATAGATCGGCACCGATCTCACCTCCGTTCACTGAGAACCGACTCGGCGAGTTCTCCCTGGCGGAGCAGTTGATCGAGCAAGAGCGAGCGGGTCAAGTGACAGGCCTCCAGGATGCGAGAATCAGTCAGCGAGTAGTGCATCTCGGTTCCGACCCGCTGGGCATGGACAAGCCCGCGTTGACGGAGCACCGCGAGATGCTGGCTGATCTTGGCCTGTCGCTGCCCGGTGGCTTGGGCAAGTTCCTTGACCGCCTTTGGCCCCTCTCCGAGAAGCTCGATCAGCTCGATACGGGTTGGATCGGCGAGCACTTGGCAGAGCATCGCCTGGAGGCGATAGAGCTCGCGCCGGCGCTCGTGTTCATCGAGATACAAGGGAATAGCCCTCCTTCCGAGAATTCCTGTATTCGAATGCGCGAATATTCTAATACCTGGAGGGCCAT
>DAOTWO010000259.1:0-6433 GCA_034435855.1 Thermomicrobium sp.
CCAGACGACGGCACTCGCGGGGATCGGCTCGGGGAGCGGGTGCTCATAGACCCAGAGAACCAGGACAACCGGCACGAGGAAGGCACCGAGAACGAGCAGCGTGGGGACAAAGTTCGGATTTTGAGTCGCTTGCAGGACGCGGTTCAGGGCATAGAAGAGGACAATACCGCTCACGAGGATCTGGAACCACGCTCGACGGAGAAGACCGGTAACCCCCTGCATCGCATTTCCCCTCCCTTCCGGTCGGCTGCCCGACTCTGTGGCAGCCGCGAGCATTGTGCAAGAGGCCAGCCTGGCGTCACGTGTCGATTGACTGGGCTCTTCCTGCGGCGGGCAGCAGACGATGTCCCTGGAGCCGGTGTGCGTTGCCCTGCTTCAGGGGCAGGGTAGGGACAGTTGGGCGGACAGGGAGCAGGACGGACAGGTGTCTCCGGGGAGCGGCGATTGCATTCGAGCGCTGAGAAGATTCGCCGGTGACTCTCGGGAGATAACGAGGAGCTGGCGTGCGGTTGGTGACAACTCGGGGAACCGTGGAGCGGGGTATTTGGAGGAAGGAGCATCTGACTTGCAGAGGCGAGGAAATGACGACCACCGGTTACCGCTGCAGGATGGTGCCAGGCTCGGTCTCAGCGGAATAGGGTCACAGGGGGCGAATGTCACCCGTGGTCCCGGAGCTCCTGTGGTGGGGGCAGATCAGTGCTCGTCTTTGACATCATGTTGAGGCTCGTCGCAGTTCCCTGAGCTGCGGGGATGACACGAACCAGCATCTTTCTTCCTCATGTTCTAGGCTGAGTCTCTCCTTCGTAGAGGCTGCTGCGCGGTGTCCGATGTCTGAAGACTGTGTATGGTGATATGGACGCAAGTCGTCGAAGAACAGGAAGCGAGCGTCCGAGGGGCGCGGTGGATCATCGCCCGTGCTGGAGCAAGCTTGCAATAGTGCGTTCGATATCGGGTGGGAGCTGGAGCGCGAAACCCTCAGCGGTCAGGAGATGCCGGTTCTCAGTATGTCCGCTCGCCACCGGCACGAGCTGCCCCGCCTCCATGCGCCAAAGGATAAAGCCGGCCTCGAGCTTGCCATGATAGGGCCGGATTTCGAGGACGTAGCCGTTCCCTTCCAGGGTGACTGGCTGGAAGCGGTGCTTCTTGAGTGTCTGGAGCAAGCGGTCAGCCAAGGTCGCCACCGGATCCTCTCCCTCCATCTCCCAGCAGCATACGTCGGAGGAAGGGGAACGGCAAGCTTGCTGCTGGCTCGTCCACGGGGTAGGCAGCGTCTCGTGAAAGACGCTGAGGATGACTTACTCAATCTCCTTGTGTCCCAACGCAGCATTCTGATCTTGCAGCCGATCGATCATGTTGCCGCCTGATCTGGACGAGGCGGCAGTCATCTTCTCGTGCTGGTGCCCCGGTCTTCCTCCAGAGGGAGCAAAGAGCGAGGGTGGAGTGCGATGAGATCCTCTACGATCTCTTGGCCCCAAACCAGCGTGGCACCGTTATGGCACCAGGAGTGGCGTAGTCTCAGCGCAGACTTCACGCGCGTAAAGCGAGTACAGCCGCTCCTCATCACTGCCCTCTTGGGTTATTCGGTGCAGAGGTAGCGGTGGTTACGACGAAGAAGACAGAACGGAGATCTGCGGCAGAGGGAGCTCCGGCAGTTGGGATGGCGCTGGCTCGGCGCGAGCGGCCACGCCGAGCCAGCGGGCTTCACAAGGCGACACGATCATAAAGAACACGCTGTTGCCGGCGCGAAGATGCGACGTCGTGGCGCCTCAGCGGTCCCTCGCCTCACGCTGTTCCAGGCGCAAGCGCTCTTCCTCTGACTCGAGCTCAACGTACTGGTGCTTGAGCTCCTTCTCCGCCTCCAGGATCAGGGCAACCTCCTCCTCCGGCGCCTGGGCGACCAACTTGTGACGCGAGTACAGGGCGAAGTAGAGGATCGCGATCACCAGGAAGAAGGCGACTCCCAAGACGCCAGGACGGTAGTCCTGGATGGAGAAGGTTGCGAGTAGAGCGACGATTGCCAGGATTGCTCCGATTGCCGCACCGGGAATCCCAAAGGGGCTCTGATAGGGGCGTGGGAGCTCCGGGCGAGTGACCTTGAGGCGGATGTAGGCAAGCATTACTGCCGCATAGGAGATAACTGCGCCGAAGACGGCCATGTTCAAGAGTGCAGCTCCCACAATCCCGGTGCCGAAGCGATCAATGATCAAGGCGCAGAGCAGCCCGATGATGGCACCAGCGATGAGGGCACGGTGCGGTGTGTGGGTCTTGCGCCCGGTGACAGACAGGAAGCGTGGATAGTAGCCAGCGCGTGAGAGCGCAAAGATGACGCGACCGTAGGCGTAGATGATCGTATGGAAGCTGGCGATGAGCCCAGTCAAGGCGATGAGCGTGAGAACAGCGGTGGTCGCACCGCTTCCAAAGACGGCAACGAAGCCGTCGGCGAGCGGCGCACCCGAGACACCGATTTGGGCGGCGCCACCATTCACGCCCGAGTTGAAGATCAAGGTGAACACAGAAAGGGCAAGCAATGTGAAGATGCCGGTGATCAGACCGCGTGGCATGTCCCGCACAACATCATGGGTTTCCTCGGCAGCGAGCGGGAGTTCCTCAATCGCGAGATAGAACCAAATCGCAAAGGGGATAGCGGCAAAAATCCCAAAAAAGCCCTTGGGAAGAAACGTGGAGCTGCCAGCGCGGTTGGGATCGGGCTCGATGTTGAAAACCAGATCCCAGCTGAAGGCGCCGGAGGCGACCGCCCCAATGTAGAAGATCAGCAGCACAAGCATGGCGAGGATGGTCACGACTAAACCGACCCGAAGGGTAATCTCTACTCCAGCAATGTTGATGCCCACGAAGATGGCGTAGAAGACGAGCCACCAGATCCACACGGGGACCGACGGGAAGAGTGTGTTCATGTAGCCACCGATACCGACCACGATGACTGCCGGGGTGATGACGTACTCGATGGTGTCGGTAACGCCAACCAAGTATCCGCCCCAGGGGCCGAAAGCACTGCGGGTGAAGGAATAAAAGCCACCGGCATGGGGCAGTGCCGTACTGAGTTCAGCGATGCTATAAACCATGCAGAGGTACATGATCGCCATGAGCACCGTGGCGATCAGGAGCCCACCGAAGCCGCCAGCGTCGAGCCCAAAGTTCCAACCGAAGAAGTCTCCAGAAATGACTGCGCCGACACCGAGGGCCCAGAGTAACACCCAGTTGGCGTGCCGACGCAGTTTCCGTTGCTCAAGGTAGTCCTGCCCAACCTTCTCATAGCGCACACCGCCGCGTTCGATGCTCTCTCCCATGGCTCCCCTCCTCTCAAAAGGGTTGCGGCTTCAGTCCTCCGGTGTGATGTAGGCAGCAGTAATACCACCGTCGACAAGGAAGGCGGTTGCCGTCACGTAGGACGACTCGTCTGAGGCAAGGAACAGCGCGGCCTGGGCGATCTCCCGTGCTTGGGCAAAGCGGCCCATCGGGATGTGCACCAGCCGGCGTTGCCGCTTGGCTGGGTCGGCCAGAATCGACTGCAGAAGCGGGGTGTCGACTGGCCCAGGGCAGAGGGCGTTGGCCCGGATGTTCTTCCGGGCGAACTCGATGGCGATTTCGCGCGTCATGGCTAGCACGCCCCCCTTGCTCGCTGTATAGGCGATCTGGGGGACAGCGGCTCCCATGATGGCGACGAAACTCGCGGTATTGATGATCGAGCCGCCACCGGCGCGCAGCATGGCTGGGATAGCGTACTTACAACCGAGGAAGACGCCTTTGAGGTTGACTGCCATGACGCGGTCCCAGACCTCTTCGGGCGTGTCGACCACAGAGCCATCCTCGTCGGGAAAGATCCCGGCGTTGTTGAACATGACGTCGAGCTTACCGTAGGTCTCCTCGGCCGTGCGCACCAAGGCTTCTACTTCGGCTGCCTTCGTGACGTCGGTGCGGACGAACAGCGCCTCGCCCCCAGCCTCCCGGATCAGGCGGACCGTCTCTTCACCACCCGCCACATTGATGTCGGCAACCACAACCTTCGCCCCTTCCTGGGCGAAGAGGAGTGCCGACTCACGACCGATTCCGGAACCCGCTCCAGTGATGATGCAGACTTTGCCCGCCAGTCGCGTGCCCATCGTCTTCCCTCCCTCAGCCACGCTCGAAGTAGCGGTACAACTCCCAGTCGGTGACCACCGCGTCGAACGCCTCTTGCTCCACCCGAGCCATGTTGACGTAGTGGTCGACGACGAGATCACCAAAGACCTGGCGAGCGAACGCCGAGCGGTCGAATTCCACCATTGCCTCGGCGAGCGTTCGTGGAACACGGACGACGTCGCGGGCTTCGTACGCATTGCCGCGGTACTCTGGCGGAAGTGGGAGCTCGCGCTCGATGCCGTCAAGCGCCGCGGCGATCATGGCGGCGTACGCAAGGTATGGGTTCGCGTCGGCGCCCGGGATGCGGCTCTCGATGCGCAACGACTGGCCGTGTCCAACAATGCGGAAGCCGCAGGTGCGGTTGTCGCGTCCCCACACCACGTTTACCGGTGCCCAGCTCGCAACAGCGTAGCGCTTGTAGGAGTTCACGTTCGAGGCGACGAAGAGTGAGAGCTCCCGGGCGTGCGCGATGAGACCAGCTAAGGCATGCTGCATGAGGCGGCTCATGTGGTAGGGGTGGCCGTCAGGATCGTAGAAGAGGTTTCGCTCGCCATTGCTGTCCCATATGCTCAGGTGGATGTGGGAACTGGAACCCGTCCAGGTATGGTGCGGCTTGGCCATGAAGGTGACGGAGAGGCCGTTGAGATAGGCGATCTCTTTGACGCCGTGCTTGAAGAGAATGGCGCGATCCGCTGATTCGAGGGCATCAGCATAATGGATGTTGATCTCGTGCTGGCCGGCAGCGGCCTCCCCCTTAGAGAACTCGATCGGGATTCCGGCAGCAGTCATCAGGTTGCGGATCTGCCGGTAGATCGGTTCAGCTTTGGTGCCTTGGAAGAGGTGGTAGTCCTCGTTGTACCAGCCAAAGGGACGCAGACCGCGGTATCCCTTCTCGTGGGCCTCGTCATAGGAGTCTTTGAGGAGATAGAACTCGAGCTCACTCGCCATCATGACGCGGAAGCCCAGAGTGCTGGCCCGCGAGACCTGCTGGCGCAAAATCGTGCGCGGGGCAACCGGGATGAGTTCACCGGTCTCCTCGTCGACCGCATCGGCTAGGACGAG
Source organism: Thermomicrobium sp. (assembly GCA_034435855.1). Classification (GTDB taxonomy): domain Bacteria; phylum Chloroflexota; class Chloroflexia; order Thermomicrobiales; family Thermomicrobiaceae; genus Thermomicrobium. The sequence continues at coordinate 5,203 of DAOTWO010000259.1, forward strand.
CGCTGTCCCTTCCAGCCAGGGGATACGCCGCAGCGTGGCAAAGTCAGGACGGGCGACCCAGTCGCCGTAACCGGTCTCCCAGTTCATGAGGCGGTAACCGCCGGGAGTGGTCATCTCCATGTCGGTGCCGAGGAGATACGTGCAGAAGTGGGTACCGTGCTCGCGAACGTGGTCGAGGAAGAAGTCGGCCCGTACGCGCTTCCCCATGAGGCGCCCCTGCATGTCGCAGATGGCGTTAATGACGGTGTCGATCTCACCGGACTCAACAAGTTGTGTGAGTTCGGTGAGGCTCAAAAGACCGCTGGTGTGGCTACTCATCGTCCCGCTCGCTCCTTCCTGGTTCTTCGCAGCCAGAACCGGAAATGCGAGCGGCGAGGTGGCGGCCGGGATTTCCCGACCGGCCAAGGAAGGTTGGATCGTCCGGTGAACGGGATGTCGGCCCGGTACACCACGACGAAAATACTCGACCCTTCCCCAATCAAAAGCGAACCCAATGCACGCAGCAGTCCGTCCTGCTTGCCCGCGTGCTGGTGAGCGATGGCCTGACCCAAAACTGAAACGAGTCAGACACTGCAGACAATGCCGTGTCCGGCTTGTGTACCGTACTCACGCTGCCAGGAGACACAATAATGGCTGGTGGAGCGGATGTCAAGAGGCATTCCTCAGACGATTCCATCGAGTTTGGCGGGCGGAGACCGTGGCGTTGATGGCCTGCCGTTTCCAATGGGCTGTCGCCTTGCGCGATCATTTGCTTGGCGATCTCGTTCCCATATCCCCTGCACTGGCGCGTTACAGCGCTTCATGCGAGACGCAAAGGGACATCTGCGAGCCCGGCCCCTCGACCGTGCTGCTGAGTTGCTGCTCTTCGTGCCTCTGACTCGTCCCCTGTCACTGGAACACCAGCGGGGCATGCGATTTCGAATTCGTGGATCCTGGATGGCTGCTCCACTGCAGAACCAGGTCACTCTTGGTGCTTCTGCCCGATGCGGGGCGGTCGAACCGAGTGAGCGCCGAGGACGGATCCTCGCGGCGCCAAGATCGGTCTCGTTGTTCCTCCCGTGACACCCTCGGGAGCAGACAAGCTCCCGCTTTAGGCACCGCATTTACCGACCTTCCGGTGTTCCCGCAGTTGCGATCTGGATGCTGGTAACAACGCAACACGCTCTTACGGGGGTGCACGCCTGGGTTGCGGAGAGGATCGGCATGACGATACCCCGTTCCCCGTGCTGAG
>DAOTWO010000260.1:0-9326 GCA_034435855.1 Thermomicrobium sp.
TATGGCGGTCAAGGTCGCCGAACGTCGTCGAGCCACACCGGTACCACAGCTTCCCGACGATCCACTCTGGTACAAGGACGCCATTATTTACGAACTCCACGTCCGCGCCTTCTACGATAGCAACGGGGACGGAATTGGTGACTTCCCAGGACTCGCACAAAAACTTGACTACCTCGAAGACCTCGGGATCACCGCTGTCTGGCTCTTACCGTTCTACCCGTCACCGCTCCGTGACGACGGATACGACATCGCCGACTATACGGACGTCCATCCCGCCTATGGCACCCTCCGCGACGTCAAAGAGTTCATCCGCGAGGCACATCGGCGCGGGATCCGGGTGATCACCGAGCTTGTCCTCAACCACACGTCTGACCAGCATCCGTGGTTCCAACGGGCACGGCGCGCGGCACCCGGCAGTATCTGGCGCAACTTCTACGTCTGGAGCGACACGCCGGAAAAGTACAAAGAGGCCCGCATTATCTTCAAGGACTTCGAGACTTCCAATTGGGCGTGGGATCCGGTGGCCAAAGCCTACTACTGGCATCGCTTCTACTCGCATCAACCCGACCTCAACTACGACAACCCAGCGGTTCGTCGTGCTATCCTCCGCGTCGTCGACTTCTGGATGCGCCTTGGTGTCGACGGGATGCGGCTTGATGCCGTGCCATATCTCTATGAGCGTGAAGGGACGAACTGCGAGAACCTGCCCGAGACCCACGCGTTCTTGAAGGAGCTCCGCCGTTCCGTTGATAGTCGTTACCGCAATCGCATGCTTTTGGCCGAGGCAAACCAGTGGCCGGAAGACGCGGTCGCCTATTTTGGGCAGGGCGACGAGTGTCATATGGCCTTCCACTTTCCGCTGATGCCGCGCCTCTTTATGGCAATCCGTATGGAAGACCGCTTCCCGATCGTCGATATCCTGTCCCAGACCCCGCCCATTCCGGACACTGCTCAGTGGGCCCTCTTCCTGCGCAATCACGATGAGCTGACGCTCGAGATGGTTACCGACGAAGAGCGCGACTACATGTATCGCGTCTATGCGCGTGATCCAGTTGCCCGTATCAACCTTGGCATCCGCCGGCGGCTTGCGCCGCTCCTCGGGAACAACCGGCGCCGCATCGAGCTGATGAATGGCCTACTCTTCTCGCTCCCTGGCACCCCGGTCATTTATTACGGTGACGAGATCGGGATGGGGGACAATGTCTATCTTGGGGACCGGAACGGCGTGCGCACGCCGATGCAGTGGAGCGCCGACCGCAACGCTGGCTTCTCGACCGCACCGCGCCAGCGCCTCTATTTGCCAGTGATCGTCGATGCCGAGTACCACTACGAGGCGGTCAATGTCGAAGCGCAGCAGGCAAATCCCCATTCGCTGCTCTGGTGGATGAAGCGACTGATCGCGCTCCGGAAACAGTTTAAGGCGTTCGGGCGCGGGTCGTTCGAGTTCATCCCGGTCGACAACCGGAAAGTCTTGGCTTATGTCCGCCGCTACGAGCAGGAAACGATCCTCGTCGTTGCAAACCTCTCCCGCTTCGTCCAGTGGGCTGAACTGGATCTTTCGGCCTATCGTGGCCTGGTTCCGATAGAACTCTTCGGTCGTATCGAGTTCCCGCCGATCGGCGAAGAGCCGTATCGGGTTATGCTTGGCCCGCACAGCTTCTACTGGTTCAGCCTTGAGCGCCCGCGCGCCGGCGAAGAGCTGCTCGTGGTGACACCGAGTGAGCTCCCGGTCATTCCGGTGCGGGAGCGCGAGGGGACACTGGACCTCAGCACGGCGCAGCGCGCGCTTTTGGATGAACTCCCACGCTACCTTCGGGCGCGGCGCTGGTTTGCGGGCAAGGCCCGGCGGATTAAGCAGGTACAGATCGCCGATCAGATACCGCTTCCCGTCGACGGGGTAGCGGCAACCCTCCTCCTTCTCTCCGTCGAGTACACCGAAGGCGATCCGGAACTGTATGTCCTGCCGCTGGCCATCGCCCGCGGCGATCTTGCACGCGAACTCATCGAACGCACACCACATGCCGTCATTGCGCGTGCGTTACCCGACGAAACGGCTCTCCTCGTCGACGCGCTCGCGGTTCCCTCGTTCAGCCTCAGTCTCGTCGAGCAGATCGGTCGCCGGCGACGTTTCCGGGGAGAGCACGGCACGGTGGTCGCACAGCCGACGACCGCGTTCCGTCGCCTCGTCTGGCAAGGGACACCGCTCCCCGAACCAGTGCTCGGCCGCGCTGAACAAAGTAACACCTCGGTGATCTTCCCCGAACGGATCCTCCTGAAGCTCTACCGGAAGATCGAACCTGGCCCGAACCCAGAGCTTGAGCTCGAACGAGCGCTCAGTGAGCGACTTGGTTTTCGCTCTGTCCCACCGCTGGCCGGCAGCCTCGACTATCGGCCGGCGAGCGGCGAGGCGATGACGCTTGCCGTGTTGCTCGGCTATGTACCGAATGAGGGTGATGCTTGGCAGTACACGCGAGACATGCTTGCTGGATTCCTTGAACGTGCCCTCGCGTACAGCGAAGAGCCACCGTCTCTCGGTTTGGATGCTGAAGCCCTCTTGACCCGCGCGGCAAGCTCCCCACCGCCGATCGTCTACGAACTCATCGACACGTATGTCGAGTCCGCGCATCTCCTCGGCCAGCGCACCGCTGAACTTCATCGAGCACTCGCTAGCCTGACCGATGATCCCGCGTTTGCACCGGAACCGTTCTCCATGCTTTACCAGCGCTCGCTCTACCAGGCAATGCGCAGTCAGCTGCTGCAGACCTTCACCCTCTTGCGGGACCGGCTCGCCCAGCTTCCCGAGCATGTCCGCAGCGAGGCCGAAACTGTCCTCCAACGCGAACGCGAAATCGTCCAAGTCTACCAGCGATTGCTGCAGCAGCTGCTACCGGCCCAGCGCATCCGTTGCCATGGGGACTACCACCTGGGGCAGGTGCTCTATACCGGTCGCGACTTCGTCATTATCGACTTTGAGGGGGAACCAGCTCGCCCGCTCAGCGAGCGACGGCTCAAGCGCTCGCCGCTGACCGATGTCGCCGGCATGCTCCGCTCGTTCCACTATGCTGCTTCGGCAACGCTCTTTGACCAACTCCAGCGTGGGCTCCTGAGCGACACGGCACGGGCAGAGGCGTGGCTTCGCTTCTGGTACGGTTGGGTCGCCGCAGTTTTTCTCCAGGGCTATCTTGAGGGCTTGCAATCCACAACGCTGATCCCTGCGGACCCGAAGCAGCTGGCGGTACTACTCGAAGCCTATCTCCTGGACAAGGCGATCTACGAGCTCCGCTATGAGCTGGGACACCGGCCAGACTGGCTGGCAATCCCTCTCCGCGGCATCCTTGAGCTGCTTCGCGCCCGGGAGGGTGGCGCATGAACCGGTTCGCTGCCCTCCGCGCCTTGGCGCACGACGCCGGCCTCCAGCTCGCCTATCGTGACATCGCTGGGGCGCGGCAGGTCGCCCGTCCGGAACAGCTCCTTGCGGCGCTCCGTGCCCTCGGCATTCCGATCCGTACGCCTGAAGAAGCAGCGACGCTGCTCCGGGAGCGCTGGCACGCACGCATGGAGCGACGCTGTGAGCCGGTGCACGTCTGGACACACGGACGGGGAATACCGCGTCTCCGTCTACTGCTTCCAGCAGAACCTCATGGTCGCTTTGAACTTTTTGTCCGCAGTGAGAACAACGACGTGCAACACCTCGTCGTCTCCAGCGAGGAACTCACCACTGTGCAGCCGGTGGCACCTCTGGCGCCCAGCCTTGACTTCACCTGCATGCAGGTGGAGCTGCCACTTCACTATCGGCTGCCGATCGGCTACCACGAAGTGGAGATTGCATGCCCCGATGGTCGCATCACGCGCACGCTCTTGATGGTCCGCCCGGCGACTATACAACCTCCGGAAGATGTCGGACTTGACACGGTGTGGGGCCTCTTCCTCCCACTGTACGCCACCTGGCGAGAGGAGCCGCGCGACGGAGCGACCTACCGACGACTCCAGGAACTTGCAGCATGGACGCGCCAGTGCGGTGGTGCGCTCGTGGGAACCCTCCCGCTCCTGCCCACGTTCCTCGGCGATGACCCTTATGACCCCAGTCCGTATGCACCAGTCAGCCGCCTTGCGTGGAGCGAGTTTTTTGTCGATCTTCGTGCGCTTCCGCTTCCAATTGACGTAGAGGAGTGCCAGCTCACGACGGTACCGGGGACCAGTGGCACGCGCCTAGTGGACTACCAAACGAGCTGGCAACAACGCTTCGCTGCGCTCAAAGTCGCCAGCCACCAACTGGCGCAGCAGCCTGCCTTGCGGCAAGAGATCGAGACCTGGCTGGAGAGCCATCCGATCCTCGCGGAGTACGCGCGTTTCCGCGCTGCGGTCGATCGTTTTGGCCGTCCCAGCCGTTGGTCGTCCAGTCTCCGTGCGGAACTCCTGAGGAGTGAGGTGGGACCTGGTGAGCCTGCTTGGCCCTATGCAGTGGCACAATGGCTGGCGGCGCAGCAGATCGCCACGGTTGGCCATGAGGCGCTCTATCTCGATCTACCGCTCGGCGTCCATCCCGAAGGGTTCGATGTCTGGCGCTGGCCGCATCTCTTCGCAACGGACGTGAGTGCCGGTGCGCCGCCTGACCCGTTCTTCGCCGAGGGCCAGGTATGGGGCTTTCCGCCGCTCCATCCAGAACGCGTCCGCGAGGACGGGTATCGCTACGTGCGAGCGGCCTTTACTCACCATCTCGGCGCAGCACGCCTTCTCCGTATCGACCACGTCATGGGGTTCCACCGCTTGTACTGGGTCCCCGCGCAGGCCAGCGGACGGGAAGGGGTCTACGTCCGCTATCCGGCTGAGGAGTACTACGCCGTCCTAGCGATCGAGAGTTCCCGGACCGGATGTGCCGTCGCGGGTGAAGACCTTGGCACTGTCCCGCGAGCCGTGCGGCAGGCAATGGCAAGGGAGGGGTTACTCCGGCTGTGGGTTCTGCCGTTTGAGCGGCGCAACGGCACCTTCACCACACCACCGAGACGTTGCGTGGCCAGTCTGGACACGCATGACCTCCCACCATTCGCCGCGCTTTGGGACGAGTGGGGGCAGGATATTCAGCGCGCCGTCGTCGCCTGGCTCGCAAGCACAGGTTTTCTCGAACAGCATACTGCGCCACGGCTGAACGACGTTATCGGTGCACTGTTACGTTTCCTCGGTTCCAGTGACGCCGCGGTCGTTCTGGTTAACCTCGAGGATCTCTGGGGCGAGCGCCATCCGCAGAACCGACCAGGGACCGGCCTCGACCAGCCGAACTGGCGCCGTCTGACACAGCACGGCATCGCTGACTTTGTCACCAACGCAGTCGTCTTGGAGCTCCTTGAGACGCTCAACCGTGCCCGAGAGGAGCGTCGGCATCGCGCCGCGAATTCACCCACTCCCCCGTCACACAACCGGTTGGGGAAGGGGGTGTGAGGCGATGGTGGAACAGCGCGTCGGCCCGGTGCGCCACGATCGGTCTCTCCTTACTGATCACGATGTGTACCTGTTTAACGAGGGCACCTGGCTCCGGGCCTACGAGAAAATGGGTGCGCATCCATGCGTGCTTGACGGCGAAGAGGGGGTGTTTTTCGCCGTATGGGCTCCGAATGCCGAGCGTGTCTCGGTTGTCGGTGACTTCAACGACTGGACACCAGGGAAGCACCCTCTCGCACCGCGCGGGAGCTCCGGCATTTGGGAAGGCTTCATCCCAGGACTCAGGGTCGGTGCGCGTTATAAGTACCACATCGTCTCTCGTTACCACGGGTATCAGGTGTTCAAGGCCGATCCATATGGGTTCTGGCACGAGTGTCCACCGGGAACCGCGTCAATCGTCTGGGAACTCGACTACGAGTGGCGCGACGCCGAGTGGATGCACCGACGCAGGCAGGCAAATGCGCTCGACTCCCCGATGCAGATCTACGAGGTGCATCTCGGATCATGGATGCGCGTCCCCGAAGAGGGGAACCGCTGGCTCACCTACCGGGAACTCGCTCCACGCCTAGCGGAGCATGTGCGCCGCATGGGCTTCACGCACGTGGAGTTTTTGCCAGTGATGGAGCATCCCTTCTACGGCTCCTGGGGATATCAGATCACTGGTTACTTTGCGCCGACAGCACGCTACGGCACGCCACAGGACTTCATGGCGTTGATCGACGAACTCCATCAGCAGGGTATCGGCGTGATCCTCGACTGGGTCCCCTCCCATTTCCCAACCGACGAGCACGGTCTTGTCTTTTTCGATGGGACGCACCTCTACGAACATGCGGACCCCCGGAAGGGGTTCCACCCCGACTGGCACACTGCGATCTTCAACTATGGGCGCAACGAAGTACGGACATTCTTGCTCTCCAGCGCCATGTTTTGGCTCGATCGCTATCATGCCGATGGTCTCCGCGTCGACGCCGTCGCCTCCATGCTCTATCTCGATTACTCCCGCGGTCCAGGCGAGTGGATTCCCAATGAATACGGCGGACGCGAGAACTTGGAGGCGATCGCCTTCCTACGACGGTTAAATGAGGAGGTTTACCGGCACTTTCCCGACGTCCAGACCATTGCCGAAGAATCGACCGCCTGGCCAATGGTCTCGCGACCGACCTACGTTGGGGGTCTCGGCTTCGGTCTCAAATGGGACATGGGGTGGATGCACGATACGTTGCGCTACTTCAGCCACGATCCGATCTACCGGAAATATCATCACCACGAGTTGACGTTTCGTATGCTCTACGCCTTCAACGAGAACTTTGTCCTGCCACTCTCGCACGATGAAGTTGTGCACGGGAAAGGATCCCTGCTCGCCAAGATGCCGGGTGATGATTGGCAAAAATTTGCCAACCTGCGGCTGCTCTACGGCTACCAGTACACGCAGCCCGGTAAGAAGCTCCTCTTCATGGGAGCTGAACTCGCACCGTGGCGGGAGTGGAACCACGAGTCAAGCCTAGACTGGGATCTCCTCCAGTACGCACCGCACGAGGGCGTTCGGCGCTGGCTTGCTGACTTGAATCACCTCGCGCGGACGAAGCCAGCACTGTACGAACTCGACTGCTCGCCCGAAGGTTTTGAATGGATCGACTGCAATGACGCTGAAAACAGTGTGCTCGTCTACCTCCGCAAGAGTCGACGGCCCGGCGAGGAACTCCTCATCGTGTGCAACTTTACCCCGGTGCCGCGGCAAAATTACCGAGTGGGAGTTCCCCTACCGGGCTTTTGGCGCGAACTGCTCAACAGCGACGCGCGTGAGTATGGCGGCAGCGGTTGGGGCAACCTGGGTGGGGTGGAGACGGTGCCGGTGCCCTGGCATGGACGACGCTACTCGCTGGTCCTCACGCTGCCACCACTCGCCATCGTCATCTTCGAGCGTGCGAGTGATCGGAGCATGCCGTGAGGTCTGTCTGCATCCATGGGCATTTCTATCAGCCGCCACGGGAAAATCCGTGGCTCGAAATCGTCGAACTCGAGGATTCTGCCTACCCATATCACGACTGGAACGAGCGAATCACCGCCGAGTGCTATGGCCCCAATGCCTGGTCCCGCATCCTCGACCCGCGCGGTCGTATCGTCCGGATTGTGAATAACTATGCCTGGATCAGCTTTGACTTCGGCCCAACACTGCTCTGGTGGCTCGAACGCGAAGCCCCCGACGTCTACCACGCGATTCTCGATGCTGACCGAGAGGGGTGCGAACGCTTCAACGGGCACGGCCCCGCCATCGCTCATCCCTATCACCACGTCATTTTGCCGCTCGCGAACGAGCACGACCGACGCACCGAGCTTCTCTGGGGGATCCGCGACTTCGAACATCGTTTTGGCCGTCGCCCGGAGGGGATCTGGCTGCCGGAAACAGCAGTCGATCTACCAACGCTGGAACTCGTTGCGGAATTCGGTATTCGCTTCGTCATCCTTGCGCCCCACCAAGCAGCGGCCGTTCGTCCACCGGGCTTCAGCGGGTGGCAGGACGTCTCCGGCGGACGCGTCGAAACGACACGTCCTTATCGAGTTGTGCTCCCGTCGGGGCGAGACCTCGTCGCGTTTTTCTACGACGGAGCGATCGCGCGGGACGTCGCCTTCGGTGATCTGTTAAACGACGGGCGCCAGCTCGCTGCCCGCCTGCTCGCAGCCGCAAGCGATACCACCGATCGTCTCGCCCACATTGCGACCGACGGCGAGACCTACGGGCATCACCATCGCTTCGGGGACATGGCGCTTGCCGCAGCCATCGCCACAATCCAAGCGGCGAACGACGCACGTGTACTTCCGTACGGAGCATTTCTGGCCGAGCACCCACCGACGTGGGAAGCGCAGATCGTGGAGCAAACGTCCTGGAGCTGCATCCATGGCATCGAGCGCTGGCGGAGCAACTGCGGCTGCAATACGGGCGCCCACCCAGAGTGGACGCAGGAGTGGCGTGGCCCACTTCGTGAGGCACTTGATTGGCTCCGTGATGCCGTCGCCCAGCGCTACGAGGAGCAGCTCAGCCAGTTCCTCACTGACCCGTGGGCAGCCCGCGACGACTATATCGAGGTAATCCTGGACCGGTCCCCGGAGAACGTGCAGCGGTTTCTCGAACGTTGGCAACGACGCGCACTTGAGCCAGCCGAGCAGGTCGTTGTGCTCGAGGCGCTCGAGATGCAGCGGAACGCCTTGCGAATGTACTCGAGTGACGCTTGGTTCTTCGACGAACTGTCCGGTCTGGAAACGGTCCAGGCTCTCCAGTCCGCTGCCCGTGTCATCCAGATTGCTGAGGAACTCTTCCACACCGCGCTTGAGCAAGAGTTCGTCGAGCGACTGGCGCGTGCGCCAAGTAACCTGCCACAGTATCATGACGGCCGCGGTGTCTGGGATCGCCTGGTTCGACCAGCCCGGGTCGAATTTGCCAATGTCGCCGCGCACTATGCCCTCAGCGCGCTGTTCGAGGACTATCCAGAGCGCGCCTCTATCGGTTGCTTTGAAATCGAGCGCCTCGAGGGGATCGCCCAACGTGCCGGGCGGGCACAACTGTTTATTGCCCGTGTCCGCGTGACTTCAACACTCACTGGACGACAGCAAGGGTTTCTCACCGCTGCCTTGCACCTCGGCGAGCACAACCTCGTTGGTGGTGTCGAATCGGATGGCACACCGGAGCGCTACGCGGAAGTCCGTCAACTCCTCAGCGAACCGTTCGGACGGGCAGATCTGCCAGAAACGGTGCGGGCACTTGACCGTGCGTTCGGCCGGGCTGACTACTCGCTGCGCTCTCTCTTCAAGGACGAGCAACGCAAGCTTCTCGACATCATTCTCACCTCCACGCTTGCGGAAGCAGAGGAGCTGTATCGCCACTTATACGAGGA
>DAOTWO010000261.1:0-3457 GCA_034435855.1 Thermomicrobium sp.
GCAACTGTCTCCCGCAGCTCCCGTATCTGCTCCGTGTGCGCCGCAACAATCTCCCGCAGCTCCTGAATCTGCCGACTATGCTCCGCAACCGTCTCCCGCAGCTCCCGTATCTGCCGACTGTGCTCTGCAACTGTCTCCCGTAGTTCCCGTATCTGCTCCGTGTGCGCCGCAACAATCTCCCGCAGCTCCTGAATCTGCCGACTATGCTCCGCAACCGTCTCCCGTAGTTCCCGTATCTGGCCCGAGTTATCGCGCACTGCCTCGATGAGGGCACCGAGTTGGGCCCCCCGCTCATCGTCTTGACGCGCTCGCTCCAACAAGAACTGTTCCAGTCGAGACAGGCGCTCAGGCACAGTCAACAACTCTTCTGTCAGCAGCAAGCGCCGGAGCTGTCCCCGCCACTCCGGGTGGAGTTCCAAAAGACGTAGCAGATCCTCAAAATCCTCAATCGTGAACGGCATTCCTGCCCCTCCGCACTCAAGAATACCATTGATGCTCATCTGCTGAAGCATTCAGCCGTTTCTTTAGCCTTCATCCCCGTCCCGACTACCCCCGGCAAGTTCCCAAATCTGTTTCGCCCCGCAACACGCGACCGTGCAGCGCCCACATTCCAACCAAGGAACCGCACCTCTCTGGGTTCCGAGTCTCTCTGCATCGCGTGCCTCGCCCCACGGCAACACGTCCCACCAGTCCACGGCAGTTGCTTTCTGGTCGGCTCACACTGCAAGCCCATGTGGAACGATTGCCTGACCGCAGCATACCCGAGAGCATAAAGTATGCGTCCGAAGAACCAGCAAGAAGAGTGAAGACACAAGCCAGCAACCACAAGATGTCGATCTCTCCCTCAACACAATCGCTGCCACCGCACGCGCCAGTTGTTGCTTCACCGTCCGCAGGAAACCCGCACTTCCGCTCCATTTCGGAGGATCGTTTGGCGAATCGGTTTCCTCGGGACACCTGGGGGTCAACCAGAGTTGCTCACTCCCCGTGGCTTCGACTCCTCGTGCTCAGTACAGTAGTGCCTTTCGGTCCCCATCTTCTCGCTCCCCCAGTAAGTCCACGGACCGTTTGAGCGACGGCTTGATCTTTTCTGGGTCGCTGCAGCTGGCTATCTCCCCTTCTGGAGCTCCCTGGCCAGACTTCACCCGTGCCAGTTTCGTCCTCGTCATCGCCTTTCTGGCGACCGATGCCCTGGTGGGCATGTGGCTCACACCAGTGCCCGAAGTCATCGGTCTCTCGATCGCCTCGCTAGGGCCCTCACCTGCTCAGAGGCCCGTACGGCATCACACTCCGAAGAGGTCGTCGCGGTGGCGGTACACTCGTCGCCAACAGACCTGGGTTTTGGCGGAGTTCAGAGTATGACGCCCAGCGGACTCATCCCTCTACCCACGTGCTTGCGATGTAAGGCCACACCCACTGTGCTTCCCCTGAGTTCTGAGGTCGTCTTCACCAACCATCGCACGCGTCTCGCACAGGCTCAAGGAACCTTTCCCACGGACTGGGCAAGGTTGGAGGAGACCGGCCCCATTATGGTTTGCAAGATGTTCACCGGCCGCAAACCCCGCACCGATGTCCTGCTGACCCCCTTTGGCCGTCTTGCCATGACCGACCATCGCACCGCCTCGGAATGGATCTTCTCCGGCCAGTGGCTCCCCCAGAACTTCTACCACGCGCACAGGGTGACGGAGACCAATGGCCATCAGGACACGACCGATACCAGAGGAGGTAGCGCATGAGTGTCATCATCGAGGTCAGCGAACTCCGCAAGATCTATGGCTCAGTTGTCGCCGTCGACAACGTGAGTTTCACAGTCGAGGAAGGTGAAATCTTCGGTATTGTCGGTCCCAATGGTGCCGGCAAAACGACCACCATCGAGTGCCTGGAGGGACTCCGTCGACCCGATGCCGGCACCGTTCGCGTCTTCGGTCTGGACCCCTGGCGGCAGCGCCGCCGCCTCGCGGCCGACATCGGTGTCCAGCTGCAGGAGAGTGCACTTCCCGACCGGCTCCGAGTGGGCGAGGCTGTTTCTCTTTTTGCCGCCCTCTATCCCAATTCCCTCGATCCATACCAGCTCCTGGCGCAGCTTGGACTGATCGACCAGGTACACATCCCCTTCGCGGCCCTGAGCGGCGGTCAAAAGCAGCGCCTCTTTCTCGCCCTCGCCCTCGTCCATGATCCGCGTCTCCTCTTCCTTGATGAGCTCACCACTGGGCTCGATCCCCACGCTCGCCGCACTGTCTGGGATCTCATTCGCTCTGTCCGCGCCCGTGGCAAGACTATCCTCCTCAGCACCCACCTTATGGAAGAGGCCGAGGAACTCTGTGACCGCATCGCCGTCTTCCACCAGGGGCAAATTGTCGCCCTTGATACTCCATCCCGCCTCATCGCCCGCGTCGTCGGTGGCCTGCGCATCGTCCTGCGTATCCCGGACGGCACTCCCTTGCCACCGCTCGGCCAGCTTCCTGGCGTTCGCAGTGTCGAGATCCGGGATCAAACACTCCTCGTCCGCGCCGATGACGATCGGGTCGTCGCTACTGTCGTCCAAGCCCTCGTCCAACACGGCATCCCGTTGCGGGAACTTCGGGTTTCGAGCGGTCGACTGGAAGATGCCTACCTTGTCCTCACTGGGTCCGCACTGTCACGACCGGAACAGTGAGTCATACGTTGCCTGGTTTGCCTCACCTGCCGAAAATTCCTACTGCAGCTCCGTGAGCCATTCGCCGCCTTCTTTGCCCTTGTTTTCCCACCGCTGCTCGTTTTGATTTGCGGGAGCATCTTCGACGACGGTGCGCCTCCTCAATCTAGCCGTCTCGGCACCATCGATCTTTCCATCCCCGGCTACATCACGCTGATCATCACCACGCTCGCCCTGTCCAATTTGCCTATCACCCTCGCTGCCTACCGAGCACGCGGCGCCCTCCGTCGCCTCACGGTCACGCCGGTATCCTCAGGAGCTGTCCTCAGTACCACGCGTGGCCTTCGGCCCCTGGTCAGCGTGGACATCCTCACGCTTCTCCTTCTCGCAAAACTTTTCGATGGTCTCCGCTTCCCCGACTCCTTCCTCAGTAGTGCACTGGTCGCCCTACTCCTCGCCTCCATTCCTTTTCCCGTCCTCGGCTTCGCCATCACTGCGCTTGTCCCGACCGCGCGCACCACGCTGGTCATCGCACTGGTCGTGAGCTATTTCACCTTGTTCCTCACTGGTACGATGCGGCCACGTGACCTCCTGCCCACTTGTCTTGGTGAACCCCCTGTAAAGCTGCCTCCTAGCCCCTTGGTCACCCTGTTGCACGACGCCTGAATCGGGCAGCCCTGATAGCACACTGAGCGAAAGACGCTGCTCGTCCCGGCCCTCTGGTCCTCGCTCGCGGGTGCCATCGCAGCCAGGAACTTCCGCTCACAGCGGGGTAACCTAGGGCACATCCCGCGTGAATGGTCAGCCGCGGTGAGGGCAATC
>DAOTWO010000262.1:0-6017 GCA_034435855.1 Thermomicrobium sp.
GGCGATCGAATAGAAAGCGATATCCTGGGCGCACATCGCGCCGGTCTTCCAGCGGTGCTTGTGGCTGAGACAGTTCCCAACTTGCCAGCGGCTCGAGACTTACGACGACCAGACGCAGTCGTCCGGTCGCTCGTGGAGCTCCTGGAGCAGCCCCCGGAACTTCCTGTGGGATCGAGGACGCCGGATCCTTGGCCAGAACGGGTCGTTGCTGGAGTGGTGCTCCTACTTGTCGATGAGGCGAGGGAACGACTTGCACTGGTGCCAGCTGGAGGCGAGTGGTCATTACCGTGGACGATACTCGAGCCACTCGAGACGTTCGAGGAAGCTGCTTCGCGTATTCTCAGGCGAGTGCTCACTGGTGAGGCACAACGCTTTGACCTTGCGGCGCTTGTCTCGCAGCCCGAGGTCATGCTGGTGACTGATCGGGACGGTGCGCTCGTCCGGTTAGCCGGGCCCGCGTTCCTGGCGCAGACCGATGCAGTCACACTGGCAGGAGATGCACGCTGGCATCCGATCGGTCGGTTGGAGGAACTTCTGTCCTCAACATGCGCGCGGTGGGTCTGGTCGGCGCTGGCGTCGTATGCTTAGCGTCGTGCCAGGAGCAGGGTAACGTTGCCGTCGGGAACGGAACGCCATTGCAGGTCGGTGAAGCCGATCTCGTAGAGCCAGCGTTCCAGTTCCGCGGCTGTTGGGTGATGGCCATGTTCGGTAGCCAGGAGCATCTGGAGATCGAGCAACGCATGTTGGAGGCGGGCTTCGGGAGTTGGGTGAGGCGGAGTAGCGCGGATTGCTAGCCATCCACCTGGAGCAAGTGCCTGGTAGACGAGGCCCAGAAGTCTGCGTGCCTCCTCCTCGTTCATGCTGTTTAAAACGCCGAAGAGGAGGACCAGGTTGTACCCCTCACCAATGGGGTCACGGAAAAAGTCACCTGGAAGGGGGCTCACCCGGTCTGTCAGCCCGCTCCGGGCAATGAGTTCGCTTGTGACCTCCGTGACAGGCGGAAGATCGAAGACGACTGCCTCGAGAGTCGGATGTGCCCGGGCAAGGGCCATCGCGTATTCGCCGTGGCCACCACCGAGATCGAGCACACGTGGTCGCTGGATCCTCTCTATGAGCGGCACCAATGCTGCCGCGACATCGTCACTGACGGTGCGCGCGAGCTCGTACAGCATGAGCGTGAAGTGACGTACCCAGTCCGTTGCTGTCTCTTCGCGTCGGCTTGCTTCCGGAGCTCGGCCGCTACGAACTGCGTCAGTCAGTAGTCCCCACCGCCGGTAGAAGGCAGCCTGTGCGGCAAGGAAGTGTGCTAGGGATTGTGGAGAATCAGGCAGGAGCGTTTCGGTGGCCAAGGTGGAGAGCTGCCATCCCTGAGGGGTCTCGGACACAAGATCGAGCGCAGCCGCTGCCCGAAGGAAGCGGGCAAGGGCTTGAGCGTCCACGCCGGCCGCTTGCGCGAGTTCGGCAGTCGAGAGCGGCCGCGCTGCAAGGTGACGTGCGAGGCCCAATTCGGCGAAGGTGATCAGAACGGCAGAGATCCGAAAACCTTGGGCGAACTCGAGGATACGGCGCTGGGCCTGTGTCGGCGGCATTGGGAACCCCCTACGGGTCGTCAGTGCGGAGAAGTGGGCGGGTGAGACACGTTGGTCCCCCGGAACGATTGTGGGAGATCTCCCCACCTTCGTACGGGTAGACGACGCAACCGGCCTCACGGAGCATTTCGATCGTCCGGCGGTTTTCCCGCAGGATCACACAACGGCGGGGAGCGATGGCAAGCACATTTGGCGCCTGCGTCGGGAACTCTTCATCGGGAACTGGAATGATCCGCATCCTGTGTGCTTGCAGGAGCTCGACGAGCCGAACGGGGAGCAGTGGCAGATACGCGACAACAAGGTCTCGATCAACTGGACTCAAGAGCGAAAGCAGATGCAAGCATTCTCCGGGCCCATGCCAGTGTGGAAGATCGACGGCGAGCGTTCGCACGCCAAGTGGTCGAAGGAGTTCATCCAGCTGGGCGATGCCAGCATCGTTGGTGCGGTAGCTGCGCCCGACGACGAGTGTCTGCTCCTCGAGCCATAGGCAGTCGCCACCTTCTACTGTGCCTGGCGGCTCGATCCGACCGAGAATCGGAATGCCCAAAGTAACAAGGGTACGTTCCAAGAAAGCGACTTCCGGTCTGCGGAGTTCCTTGCCCATGCGCAGCAGAATTGCGCCCGCATCCGTGAGAAGGACAGGATCAAAAGGAAAAATTGCATCCTGGAGTGCCGGATCGTCCGGCTCGACGACGATCGTCTCCACGCCCTCTTGTTCGAGGAGTTGGCAAAAGGAAGCGTGCTCGGCTCGGGCGCGCTCCGCGTCGATTGGATGGGCGTAGCCGAAGGCTTGCCAACATTCGGGGTCGCGAGGCGGAATCGGACGAACGAGGAGCACCCGGCGCAGCGGTGTGACCATCGACTGACCACCCCAGGGGCGTCTCTTTGGCATCAGTGCCTCCTCGTTGGGTCCTTTCCAAGGGAAGCCCGGTGGGCTACCGAGAGCCCACCGGGCCAACCGTTGAACGAAGCCGTTACAAGGCCTCGCGCCACATTGCCCAGAAGTTGTAGCTGTTGATGTAGATCGGGTTAGGAACAAACCCACGGATGTCCTTCTGGAGGACGGTCGCCTTCCGGATTTGTGCATAGAAGATCGCTGCCGGGTCGTCCCAGGTGAGGATCTTGACGATTTGCCCTGTGAGACGACGGATCTCATCTTCGCTCGCGGCGTCTTTGAGCTGATTCATCAGCCGATCGACCTCTGGGTTGCGGTAGAACATCGCGTTTGAGCCCTTTGAGCCGACCGAGTCGGAGTGGTAGTTGGGATAGATCTGGTTCCACGAGTCGTTGTAGTCTGGCCACCAGCCGCCGGACAGAAAGTGAGGGCGTTGCTCCGGTGGCGTGTCGCCGTAGGCGAGCTCCAAGAGCGCGGCGCGCTCGACCTGTTGTAGCTCAAGCCGAATACCGATCTGGGCCAGATTCGCCTGGAAGAGCTGCGCCATTGCCGCGTCCGTCTGGTCGCCGCTCGAGTACATATAGGTGAACGTATCACCTTCCTTAATACCGGCCTCGGTGAGCAGTTGCTTGGCCTTCTGGAGGTCGGTCGTATAGGTCGGAATGGATGGATCGTAGCCAATCACGGTGTCGGCGATCGGCCCATTGATCGATCTGGCGAAACCACGAAGCACCTTTTCGATCACTTCCTGGTAGGGCCAAGCATAGCAGAACCCTTGGCGCGCCTTGGTGTTGAGGAGCGCATGATTCATGCGTATCCAGTCGACCTCTGTTGTGTCGTACTCGATGACCTGAAGGTTCGGATTCTGCTTCATGGCGAGCAGATCTTCAGGGTTAATATAGGCGCAGCCATGCGCCTCACCGGTCTCCATGAGCTGGCGGCGGGTTGCATCCTCGGGCACAACGCGTGCAATGATGCGATCGAAGAACGGTCGCTCCCCATGGTACTGATCAAACCGCTCGAAGACGAACCGCTCCTGTTGGAGCAGTTCGACCGGCTTGTAGGGACCGGTGCCGACAATGTTTTGGCTAAACCAGTCATGAGCGAACTCGTCGGTTGCTGTCTTGTGCTCGTCCCAGGCCTTGGGCGAGACGACCAGCGGGCCATATTCGGAGGCCATTGCGGCGAGGAAGAGCGGTTGTGGCTTGGCCATCACGAACTTGATCGTCGTAGGGTCAACGACCTGAATCTGTTCGTCGGGGTCCTCGACGAAACGCGAGATCACGTTAACCGGTCCGCGGCCCATCTTGAGGAAACGGGTGAATGAGCGCTTCACGGCGTCCGCATCACAGGGGGACCCATCATGGAAGACAGCGTTCGGTGAAAGCTTAAAGGTAAATTCTGTGAAGTTTTCGTTCTGTGACCACTCGCGAGCAAGCATGGGCTCATACTCGAAGGTTGATTCGCCCTTGAGTTTAATCAGCATCTCGTAACAGGCAAGAAAGAGTGCGGAGGCCTGATTGTCATAGGCTGACTGTGGGTCGAGGTCCGGGACACCACCGAAGAAGAGTACGACGAACTCGCGGTTCTCCGATTCACGTCGCCCAGCGGTGGGAGTCTGCGCGGCTTGTGGTGTGGCACCTGCCGGCGCTGTGGTTGGCGTTGCGTTCTCGCCGCCCCGTTGACATGCGGCGAGGAGAGCGAGAATTGCGGGCGTCGAGAGTCCAAGCTGCAGACCCCGACTGAGGATTTGCCGGCGCGTGAGCCGGCCCGTTCTCGCTGCCAGCAAAAGACCGAGTGCGTCTTCAGGTCGTCGCGGATCCATGGTCCTCCTCCTCTCGCATCTCACCGACGTCGTGTCCGTGGGTCAAGGAAGTCGCGCAACCCGTCGCCGAGCAGATTAAAACCGAGCACTGTCAAAGTCAGTGCCAAACCGGGGAAGGTGATGTACCACCATGCCTCGCGGAAGAAGGTCCGTGCTCCCGCGATCATCGTACCCCACTCGGGTGTTGGCGGTTGGGCGCCGAGTCCAAGAAAGGAAAGTCCGGAGGTCGCCAAGACAGCGTACCCAACATCGAGTGTGAGTTGCACGATGACCACGGCGAGCGTATTGGGCAGGATGTGTCGTCCCAGGATACGTAATGGTGAAGCCCCAATCGCACGCGCGGCCTCGACAAACTCACGTTCCTTGAGCCAGAGTACCTGGCCACGCACCAGCCGCGCGTACCACGGCCAGTAAACGACGGTCAGTGCGATGACTGTATTCTCTAAGGTGCGACCGAGCGTGGCAGCGATGGCCATCGCTAAAACAAGCGCGGGGAATGCGAGAAAGAGATCAGTAACACGCATCAGGAGCTCGTCGATGATGCCTCCCGCATACCCAGCGATCAAGCCGACCACTGTACCAACCAAGACGGCGATCGAGAGGATGAGAAATGCGACACCTAACGAGTACTTTGCCCCACTCATGATGCGGCTCAGAACATCTCGACCGAGTTCGTCAGTACCAAACCAGTAGGTCGACGATGGTGGCTGAAGCTTGACAGCGACGTTCGGCTGAACAGGATCATGTGGGGCCAGCAGGCTTCCGAATGCCACGAGGAAGAGAAACAGCGCGATAAGCACAACTCCGACGAGATTAAGCGGACTCTGGGTGAGGAAGTCGCGGACACTATCGAGAAGCGAGCGGGTTCGAGTCGGCCGCTCAGCCAACGTGCTGATCGTTCGCGTCGTTGGTGCGTAGCCTGTTCGCTCCATGTCATGTCATCCGAATGCGTGGGTCCAGCAAGACGTAGATGATGTCCACAAGAAGATTGACCAGCACGTAAGCAGCGCCGATGACGAGAGTCACGGAGATGACCGCGTTGTAATCGAAATTCTGGATCGCTTGGAAGGCGTACCGGCCAATGCCAGGCCAGGAGAAGATAATCTCCACCAGGACTGCACCGCCCATTAATAGGCCGAACTGGAGCCCGATCACGGTGACGGCTGGCAGCAGCGCGTTCTTGAGTGCGTGGCGCAAGATCACGACGCGAGGTTGCAACCCTTTGGCACGGGCCGTCCGGATATAGTCCTGCCCGAGGACTTCAAGCATGCCTGAACGGACCATGCGTGTCACGATAGCCAGCGCCGCCAGTCCGAGGACGAGTGAAGGCATGAGCAGGTGCTTCAAGGCGAGGAGGAACAAGCCAAGGTTCCCCGCCAAAAGCGCGTCTACGGTAAAAAGACTGGTTACCCGTGGTGGTTCCTTCACACCGACAGGAAGGCGTTGGCCATCCGGCAGAAGACCCAGCTGAGCGAAGAGAAAAAACTGCAAAATGAGTGCGAGCCAGAACGAAGGAATCGAGAGCCCAAGAATAGAAATCGTACGTCCAATCAGATCGAGGAATGAATTGCGGCGGACAGCCGAAAGAACGCCGAGTGTGATGCCAAGGACCACAGCAAAAAGCATTGCATAGAGCGCAAGTTCAATTGTGGCCGGGAGATAGCGTGCCAAATCCTCCGACACTGGTCGCCGTGAGGTCAGCGACTTG
>DAOTWO010000263.1:0-1640 GCA_034435855.1 Thermomicrobium sp.
CATCCCGAGTCTGCGCGCACCACAGTGACCCTCACGCCAGGTCACTCGGCCCACCGTTCGGTTTGCCTGCGCCCAGCTCTTTCGCCCGCCGGTAGGCCGCCCAGACTGCCCGCGCAATGACCGTCCGCAGTCCGCCCCGCTCCATCTCATAGAGCGCGGCCGCTGATGTCCCACCCGGTGTCGTCACCATGTTCCGGAGCTCCGCCGGGTGCTTTCCGGTCTCCCGCGCAAACAGGACCGAGCCCAAGATTGTCTGCTGCACGAGCTGCTCCGCCACGCTCCGCGAGAATCCCAAGTGAACACCCGCGTCGATTAGTGCCTCCATGATCAAAAAGACGTAGGCTGGCCCCGTCCCGCTCAACGCCGTCGCCATATCGACAAAGTCTTCGTTGTCGACTCGGATCGCCAGCCCCATCGCCTCCAAGACCGCCCGCACAAGCCGCTCGTCCTCCGCGGTCACTGCTGGTGCGGGGCACCACACGGTCGCCCCATAGCCGATCTGTGCCGGCGTGTTCGGCATGGAGCGCACGATCCGCTCGTGCTGCAACCCCTCCTGCAGTCGCTGGAGTGTTGCCCCCGCCACAATCGAGAGCACCACTTGCTCCGGCGCCAGTCGTCCAGCCAGATCGCGCATCGCCGCATCCAGCGTCTGCGGCTTCACCGAGAGCACAACCAGATCCGCCCCCGCGGCCGCCACCACGTTGTCCGTCGTCGTTTCCATCCCCAGCCGAGCTAAGAGCTCCTGCCGTCGTCGTGCGTTCGGTTCACCGCCCGTCAGCTGGTGCACACTCACCAGCCCAGCACGCAACAGCGCCGCTGCCATTGCCTCCGCCATCACCCCACAGCCGATAAACGCTATCCGCTTCCCGCTCAGCGGCGACTGCTGCAGCCCAGCCGGCCGACCTGGCAACTCTGCTCGCCCTCCGCTCGCCCTCACTCCTCTTCTTCCTCCTCGAGCTCAAGTTCCTCGTAGGGACTCTCCTCGATGAACGCCTCAACAAACTCCACCAGCCGGTTGAGCGCCGTCTCGACGATCGCTTCGCCGAACTCGACCGATGCCGCCCGCGCATCCCCGAGCGCCCCGTTTGCCGTAATCTCGTCGAACGAGGACGCCACGTGCACCGGCCCCCACCACGAGGCATGCGGATAGGCCTGCTCGAGCAGCTCCCCCGCCGCCAGCGCCTCCTCCCGTACTGCCCACGGCGCCAAGTACAAAAGCTGGCTTATCTCACTCTCGCAGGCGTGTCCGATAACCTCTGAGACCTTCCCACGTTGTACGACGTCGTTCGCCAGCTCCGTGATTGACACCCATGCCGCCAGCACGTCCAACTCTCGCCGCAGCCGCTGCACGAGGAGCTCCAGCGCCGGACGATTCCCACCATGACCATTGACGAACAAGAACCGCTCAAAGCCGTGCTCGGCCAGGCTCTCTACTACTTCGTAGAGCACCTGCATGAATGTCTCACCTGACAGCGTGATCGTCCCAGGGAAAGTCATGTGGTGAGGCGAAACCCCAAACGGCATCACCGGAACCACCAGGACTTCCGGATACAGCCGCTCCGCCAACCGCAGACTGAACTCGTACGCTCGTACCGCGTCTGTGGCGAAGGTTGCGTGCGGCCCGTGTTGCTCCGTCGCTC
>DAOTWO010000264.1:0-1650 GCA_034435855.1 Thermomicrobium sp.
GCAGCAGCGGGGGCACGGGAGTGAGGGTGGCAACCGGGCGGGAGAGGGGGTGAGGGTGGTCACCACGGGCAAGGAGGCGAGGGTCGTGCCGGGGCTAGGGGTGAGGGCCGGGACCACTCCCCACCCGCCCGCGGGCCACCCGCGGGCGCCAGTCCTCGTCGTCGAGACACGTCGTGAGCGCAGCACTCACCGCCAGGTCATCGTGTGGCTCTCCCCACCAGCGGAGAAGTCGTCCCGGACCGGGCGCAACAACTCCCTTGAGGCTGGCCAACTCAGCCAGGAACGCCTCCGACAGCGCCGCGAGGTCCGGCGGCGTCGCCGAATCCACGGCGTAGTCACGGTAGCGACCACTCTCAACCAGCCCAATGAAGGCCCAGCCTAGTTCTGACTTCACTCGTGGGCTGAAGACGATTGCTCGGACCCGCTCGCCAAGGGTCTGTCGGAGGAAGCTCGCCAGCCCGGCCCCGATGCCGGTGGCATCGACCACCACTCGCTCAGCGCGCCAGGCTCGGGCCAGTCGCACGAGCTCCTCGTACTGCCGCACCTGCCGCAGACCGACCCACCGTGCCCGCCAGACCGCCTCATAGCGCGGCCGCTCACCAGGGATGATCCGCACCACCGTCAACGCTGTCGCATCACGGCGCACGGACGGATCGGCCCGGAGCTCCTCCTGGCTTGCCTCGTCTTCCCCCGCGACGTCGACCAGCAGCGCGTAGCGCTCGCCGGCACGCGGTGCGAGGAGTCCGGCATGCGTCCCGCGCACCAGGGCTAGCCGCTCCGGCGGGAAGAGACGGCCTTGACCAGCCAACTCCTCCAAACAGTACTCGGTGCGGATGAAGGGATGCCCTGGGCCCAACTGGGCGATCCGCTCCTCGACATGGCGTTTGTAGGCTGGCAGCGCATTGGCCACCACCGTCCAGGGAACGCGCCAGACACGCCGCTGCCCGTCGTCCTGCTCAAGCGCCTCGAGATAGCGCAGCTCCCGAGCCAAGAGCGAATCGCTGTCCCACGGTGTGCCGAGGTAGAGGGCGGGAGCGCCGGTCGAGGCGGCCATCGGAGCAAAGGCGCTATCCCACCGCTCCGGCCGAATATCCTGCGCCTCGTTGGCCACCAAGAGGAGCGAAGCAGTCAGTCCCCGGACGTTCGCGCTGGGTCCAGCAGAGGCATAGCGCACGACGGCGCGTCCCAAGGTCACGCTGCTGCCACTGACCTGAGGTACGAGCTCGAGCGCTGTCAGGAGTGCCGCAAGCCGCGGCGAGGTGAGGACCGCCCGCAAGCGTTCCCGGGCAATGACCCCTTGCGGCCTCCAGGAGGGGAGTGCCACCACAATCTCTCCCCCGCGGCGGTGATAGCGGAGCAGCAGCCAGGCCAAGAGCTGTGCCAGCGCCTCGTCTTTCCCCGACTGCCGGCTGAACAGCCACACCTGTGCGTGCGGTACCGCACGGTCCCCCCGCGTTCGCCCCACGACCATCGCCGCCGTAGCCACTACCGGCCCAACTTGGTAGGCACGGAGGGCACGCTCCGGCAGGAGCTGGTGCGAGAAGGCGACCGGATCAGCCAGAAGGCAACGCAGAACGTGCTGGGCAACCGTCATCCCTGTCCTGATGGAGCAGCGAACACACGTCGGAGAAATCGCGACGTTTCATACGC
>DAOTWO010000265.1:0-7369 GCA_034435855.1 Thermomicrobium sp.
GTCTGCTCCAGGACGTCGATGGGGCGGAAGGCCGCTCGCAGGACGATCCAGTTGATGAGTACGGAAAGCAGGGTTCCGCTGATGGCGAAAAGCGCGACGAACTCCGGTAGGTGTTCAGTGTTTCCGGTACTCAACAGCGTCAGCGTCGTCCCGACAACTGCTCCCGCAACGACGATGAGCGAGTTGGCAGCCAAGACTTTGTAGAAGATCGGGAGATGCGAGAGCTGCCTCACGAGGCTATGTGCGAGCCTGCTCACAGCGACATCACCTCGGCGGGTTCCGCTTCAGCGACGCTTCTTCTTTTTCTTCGTGTGTCGAGCCGGATGAGGAGCCTGTGTCGGGCGGGTTGGAAGTCCACCGACATTGGGCATCCCATCGAGCCCAGTCAGGCTACTGAACGGATTTCCGCCACCAAAGAGGCCACGAAGGGCGCCACGTCCACGGCCGCCGGCCAGCTGGCCGAGTTCGGCCATCATTCGCTGCATCTGCTTGAACTGTGTGAGCAGCTGGGAAACCTCTGCGACGGTGGTGCCGCTTCCCTGGGCGATCCGGCGGCGCCGGCTATAGTTAATAATGTCGGGATTGCGGCGCTCCTCCGGCGTCATGGAGAGGATAATCGCCTCGACACGCTTATACTCGTCGTCGCTGATTTGCACCTGCTGCTGACGCAGGAGCTGGCTCATCCCCGGGATCATCTCCAAGAGCTGGGTGAGTGGCCCCATCTTCTTCACCTGCTGCAGCTGACGCAGGAAGTCTTCGAGGTCGAAGGCCCCAGCCAACATCTTCTCCTGGAGCTTCTTCCCCTCTTCTTCACTGATTTCTTGGCGTGCCTTCTCGATCAGCGATTGGATATCCCCCATGCCGAGGATGCGCGTGGCGAGTCGATCCGGGTAGAACGGTTCAAGTGCGTCGACTCGCTCGCCGGTGCCGATGAACTTGATTGGCACGCCCACGACCGTACGGATGGAGAGCGCAGCACCACCCCGTGCGTCACCGTCCATCTTGGTCAGGATCAGGCCGGTCAGATCGAGACGACGATGGAACTCGCGGGCGACGTTCACCGCCTCCTGCCCAGTCATCGCGTCGGCGACCAGCAGGATCTCCGTCGGCCGTACTGCCTCCTTGATCCGCTCTAACTCCTCCATCATCGGCTCGTCGATCTGCAGGCGGCCCGCCGTGTCCACGATGACTGGGTTGTAGCCCTGATCCCGCGCCAGCTTCACTGCCCGCTTGACGATGTCGACCGGATTGGCCTTCGTTCCCTCGTCATAGACTGGGAGGTCATGCTGCCGTCCGAGTGTGCGCAGCTGCTCCACTGCTGCGGGCCGGTAAATATCGGCAGCGACGAGGAGTGGTCGCCGACCCTCCTTGCGCAGGTAGTAGCCGAGCTTGGCGACCTGGGTTGTCTTGCCAGAGCCCTGGAGCCCCACGAACAGGAAAACGGTCGGTGACTGAGAGGCCCATTGGAGTGGTGCCCGTTCTGTCCCAAGGACGCGGACAAGCTCCTGGTGGACAATGGCAATGACCTGTTGTGCAGGGGTAAGGGAGCGCAGGACCTCCTCGCCCACTGCTCGCTCCCGCACCGCGGCAATGAAGTCGCGAACCACGGTGTAATGAACGTCGGCCTCAAGAAGTGCGCGACGGACCTCGCGCAACGCCTCGTCGACGTCCTGCTCGGTGAGGCGCCCTTTGCGCCCGATTCGCTGGAAGACTTCGGTGAGGCGATCGGTCAGGGCTTCGAACATGTTCAGTCCTCCTCGTCCCCGAAGAACAGGGCGTCAACGTAGGCCTCGGGGTCGAACTCGGCAAAGTCGGTTGGTTTTTCGCCCGTGCCAACGTAGGCGATCGGGATCCCCAGCTCCCGGGCGATGGCGAAAGCGATACCACCCTTGGCCGTGCCGTCTAGCTTGGTGAGCGCGATATCTGTCACGCCTGCGGCCTCGGTGAAGACACGGGCCTGGTTGAGCCCGTTCTGTCCTGTCGTCGCGTCGATCACCAGCAGCACTTCGTGCGGAGCCTCCGGGACGTGCCGCTGAATGACACGTCTGATCTTGGCCAATTCGGCCATCAGGTTCGACTTCGTGTGCAGACGTCCGGCGGTGTCGATCAAGAGCACATCGATCCCCCGGTTGTGCGCGGCCTGCATCCCATCAAAGACGACGGCACCCGGATCCGCCCCCGGGGCGTGCGCAATGACTGGTACCCCGAGTCGCTCTCCCCAGGTCTTGAGCTGATCGATGGCCGCAGCGCGGAATGTGTCAGCAGCGACAAGCAGAACGGACCGCCCTTGGTCGAGATGATAGCGTGCCAACTTGGCAATGGTCGTTGTCTTGCCCGTCCCATTCACACCGACAACCAGTGAGACGAACGGAACACCACGCTGGTAAATCTTCACGCGACGGTTCCGCATCGCTGAGTCCAGCAAGGCAACCATCTCGTCGCGCAGCGCTTCCCGTGCCTCGACCGGGTCACGGACCTCGCCACGGTGAACACGCTCGCGCAGCCGATCCAGAAGCGCCTCGGTCGTTGCCACGCCAAGGTCAGCTTGGATCAGAAGCGCCTCAAGGTCTTCGAACAGCTCCTCGTCGACCTGGTTGCGCTCGAACAGCTGCACAATCTGACGGAAAATGCCCTGCCGGCTGCGCCTGAGCCCACTCTCCAACTGCGGAGTCGGCGGTGTGCGCCGGCGGAAAAAACGACTAAAGATCACGGTCATCTCCTCGGTCTCGGGATCAGCTCCCTGGAGTGTGGCGCCGCAGCAGCTGCCGCGGCGCCGAGAATAAGTATACTTGTGCTTCATTCTCCTCCGTCGTGGCCACTCCATCCGGAGCGGGGTGGAACCCTTTGCGGTGCTCGTCTCGTAACTCGGGCTGATTGTGCAACAAGCGGCGGATTCTCGCTGGCTCGGATGATGTACCGTCCTAACCCTCTGCCTGGGTTGTTTCTAAGGTTGCAGGAAGTCCCTTGACTGTTTGTGCCTATCCCTGCACACTCGGCCCTGACCGTCTTCCAGGGGGCGTGGAACCGATGACGGAAGGACAGGGGAACTACCACATCTCGGTCAAGGAGCTGCCCGCGAGTGAGCGGCCGCGCGAACGTTTGCGTCAACTCGGACCGCAGGTGCTGACCAATGCCGAGCTCCTGGCCGTCATCTTGAACACTGGCACGCGTGGGGAGTCGGTGCTTGAGTTGGCACAGCGGTTGCTCGTCGAGTTTGGTGGATTGGTCGGACTGGCCCGGGCGGACTTTGCCACGCTGCAGCGCTTCCATGGTCTCGGTGAGGCGAAAGCGGCCAAGCTTCAGGCTGCGCTGGAACTTGGACGACGGCTGGCACTGGCGCAACCGGAGGAGCGCCCGACAATTCGGACGCCAGAAGACGCGTACGCGGTTGCCGGCGCAGAGATGGCGACGCTGGAACAGGAACAGCTTCGGGTGTTGCTGCTCGACACACGCAATCGTGTGCTCCGCACAGTGACGGTGGCACAGGGGCACGTCAATGGTGCGCAGGTGCGGATCGCAGAGCTCTTTCGGGAAGCCATCCGCTCGAATGCGCCAGCGCTTGTTCTGTTGCACAATCATCCTTCGGGAGATCCAACACCATCGCGAGCAGATATCGAGTTGACACGGAGTGCGGTCGAGGCGGGCCGGCTGCTTGGGATCGACGTCGTCGACCACCTGGTCATCGGTCACGGGCGTTTCGTCTCGTTGCGTCGTCACCGGCTCGGTTTCGACGGAACCTGACGTCTTGCGCGTTCACCGGGGGGTGGCCAGGGGCACACCGGGAAGACGTTGTCCGTTGAGAGTGAAGCAAGGGTGGTCCCCCATGAATGCGTCGGAAACTGCGCAGACAACGAACCGACCGACCGGCCCAAGTTTCGCGCACCTGCAACCAAGTAGTGACAACGATCGGCTTCTTGCGGCACTTGGCTACATCTTTTGGATCGTCGTTCCAATCATTGTCCTTTTGACAGATCTCCGACGTAGCGCATTCGCTTACGTCCACGCGCTCCAAGGCCTCGTCTTTGGTGGAGCCAGTATTCTGTTCGTGCTTCTGTATACGTGCGTGAGCGCGGCCCTGACGGTGATCATTCCACCACTTGCCTGTATCTTGTGGCTTGGCTACTTCCTGCCGCTCGCGTTGGGAATCTCCTGTGCATACCGAACCTACACGGTCGGCCAGAATGATTTTCCGCTGCTCAGCGATGTCACGCGTGCACTTTTCCGCCACCAGCTTGGACCGATCTTGAGCCAGGGAGAGTCACCGGGACAAGGTAAGCCTACGTACAACCATGAGCGTGAGAATGATGAATCGGCCAGTGCTGACGATTGAACGCCTTCGGTCTCCGTACTCCTCTGGGCTCGCTCAGCTATCCCGTTCGGTCACGATCCCAGTACGAACGTTGTGAAACTCCGTTCATGGAAGGAGGCTCTCGTGGATGGATGCGTCTCTTCACCATCCAACGGTGAGCGTGACCCTGATTTCGAATCCCTCTCTCCTGAAGAGCAGAATGACCGTTTGCTCGCGGCGTTTGGCTACATCTACTGGGTGGTTGTGCCACTCATTGTGCTCTTCGCAGATGAGCGACGGAGCCGGTTTGCCACAGTCCATGCCCTGCAAGGCTTCGTGTTCGGCGGGGCAAGTCTGATCTTCCTTCTCCTCTTCGCCTGTTTGGCGATTGGTCTCAGGAGCATTGAACCCCTCTTGGCCTGTGTGGTGTGGCTCGGCCTTCTCCTTCCGCTCGCGGTCGGCGTTGCCATTGCCTTCCGTGTACTCCTGTCTGGGCAGACCGAATTTCCGATCTTGAGCCAGGTCACCCGCTCCGTCTTCCGTCGACAACTTGCGAGCCTGCACGGTTGACGCCGACTTAAGCACCAGGGAGCCAACCGCGGTCGATCAGTGTCTCGCGACCAAGATGACCAAGCAGAATCTCGAACGGAGTACCACGCAGTTCTGGATGGTACTCCATGCGGTTCCGCTCGAAGTACTGCACGAGATACCGTTGGCCATCGGTCTTGCTGACCTCTTCGAACGGCTCACTGATCGGATAGCCAAAGACCGCGGCGCCACCGCGGCTCCACCAGTACCCTTGGAAGGGTGGGCTCAGCGTGTGTTGCGTTTCAACAAAGAAGTCCACACGAGGATCAGCTGGTCGTGAAACTGGTCGGAATGGAGGCTCATTCTCCCGACCGCGCGTTCGCTCGACGCCGAGCAGACCGAGCAGGACTTCGAAGGGGGTACCTGCCAGCTCCGGATGGTGTTCAAAACGAGCACGCTCGAAATACTGCACCAGATACTGTTGGCCATCAGTCGCCGAAACTTCGACGAAGGGTTCGGTGAGGGGGTAACCGAAGCGCTCGAGTCCGCCGTTTGCTCGCCAGAACTCATAGAAAAGGCGCGGCACGTTGTGTCCGGTCACGTCGAAGTAGACCATGTCTGGGTCGGTGCTCGGCGGGACAGGAGCAGTCGGTGGCGGCAAGGTCCGGAGTTCCTGTGGGAAGACTCCTTGTTGCTCGTAGCGTACGAACTCGCGGACAAGACTCGCACTCAGCCTCCATTGGCGCACTGAGCGGAGGCGGATGAACCCGGTAACGGTCACTTCCTGTCCTGGCGGAAGTGGTCCCGGTAACCCCCAGCGGAATGGGTTTGGGATGCCGGTGTTCCCCTCAAAGTCGACGCCGATGCGGAATGCTCCTTCTTCTTTGGGATAACCGACGGTGTCAAAGGTCTGCCCTTCTTCGTAGATGAAACCGGGTGGTGGCCCTTGTGTCGGCACATCGATGGGCCCGACGTTCCGCACAACGGCATCGACCCGCACCAGCGTACCGGCGTAAAGTTCGCTGGATGGAGTGAAGGTCACACGGACGAGCTCTGCTTTCGGCTCAAGCCGACGTGGCCTCGAGGGGAAGACAATTGGGCCGGTTCCTTTGAGCATGCCGCGCAGAACTGGGATCTTCACATACAGTTGATCCCCCGGGCACTCGGTGATGTTGTAGTCACGGTGCCCACCGATGTTCGGGACATCAACAAGGTCGCGGAATGGCCCGATCCCTGCCGGATCCAGGTTGCCGGCCCGCGTACGGATCAGCCGGGCCAGTGCATCGAGCGCGGCCTGCGGTGGCGGGGTCGAGGAGAAGTCACCCAGGACGGCGATGCCAAGTGTCCCTGTGTTGTACCCGGCGGTATGTGCGCCAATCACATTCGGCCCGCCGTAGCGTCCCTCGTACGCCCGACCTTGCCAGTCGACGACGAAGTTGTATCCGATGTCTCCCCAGCCGAGTGTCACCGCATGATACGCATAGATGGCGCGGATGGTCGCTGCTGGATCAGGTGGGTCGTTGCGGGTGACTGTGTGGTGGATGATGACTTTCTGGATAGGCGCATAGCGCGGTGGCCAAATCTCGTTCCCCTGCTTATCGAAGCGAAGTGTTTCATCCGCACCCCAGCCAGCGCGCGAAATGATCCATCCGTCAATCAAATCGGTCACCGCGAGCCATTGGATATCTGTTCCCCGTGTATCGACCGCCGTCACGCGGACCGCATCGACTTGGGGAGTTGCTCCATCGATCCCCGGCTCGCAGCGCATGAGCAGCTGCAGCTGCTGGCCTGTTGCCAGAATGGGAGGCGCGTACGTCCACCCATCCGGCTCGCGTGGCGGCGTGTGCGGATCAGCAGTGAGTGCAATCCAGTCACTCCACGAGTCATTTGCCCCAGCAAGACGAACCAGAACCTGGAAGAGTGCGCCCGGTGGGACACTGGCTCGCCAACTGACTTCGATGCTCGTGAACGGCGTCGGGAGTGGATAGACCGGCGTAAGGAGCTGACCGACTGACGGGAACGGCTCCTCCACAAGCCAGCTTGTCCGGGTGATGGTACCGGCTCGGGCGTGTGTTCCCTGGAATTCTGTCACCGTCGCGATGACAGCGCTTCCAGCGACCCGCAGGAGCACCCGTCGTGTGAGTCGCAGCTCCCGCATTGTGTCCCCCTCGCTGTGGCCGGCCTTGCCAGATGGCATGCCGCGGCAATGGTACCCATCAGGGGATGTACGGTCAATGTGTCCGAACACCCCCAATTGTTCTACACCCTCGTCTGGACTGGAAAGTGGTATGCTGGGGCGTTGCGAGCGGAGCGTTGAGCGTGACCGGGAGAGTTCCTTCTCGAGCTGTCATTTTTGTGACGATCCGGGAGCTGCTTCCGCCAGTCGTGCTGCTCCTTGTTGTTCTTGGAAGCTGGCTTGTCTCTCCGAGCCAGATCGAGCTTGCGACGCGCGCTGCACTCCATGGTCTCTGTGCGCAGCGCCCTAGCCACTCATTCTGGTTCGGTCCCTACCAGCTCCCCTTCGATGCCCGCATGACGGGTATTTATGGAGGC
>DAOTWO010000266.1:0-4049 GCA_034435855.1 Thermomicrobium sp.
GGCCGCGGCTTGTCATGCGGACACTCAGACGCTCGTCTCGCTGGGGAACTCGAACACCGCTTTGATGACCCCGCTCTCCCCCTTCGCCGTCACGGCAGCCAACGCCGCACGGTAGTCCGAGAGCGCGAACCGGTGCGTCACCAGCCAGCCGAGCTCCACTCGCCGCTCCGCCATGAGCCGCACCGCATGCGCAACGCAGGAGGCACGAATCCCATCGAGTTCTGCCTCCCCGTAGGCCATCGAGCCACGGATCTCCACTTCCCGTAGCCAGACTGGAGTCCAGTCCACACCTCGTGGGTCGCTTGCCAACCCAACCAGCACGACTCGGCCACCGGCCCGCGTGACCGTGAGCGCGTCACGGACCGATCGTCCTGATCCCACACAATCGAACACCTCGTCCACCCCACCCTGCATCAGCCAGCGGCCGAACCGAGCTCGCAGCACTCGCGCTCCGGTCAGGCGGGACAGCTCTCGATACAGCGCAGGGCCCGAGCGACCCAGCAGGACGACGTCCGCACCTAGCTGTTCTGCTGCCTGTGCCTGGAAGGGGTACCGTGCCGTGACAAGTACCCGCGCCCGCGAACCGATCGCCCGCAACGCAGCGATTGTCAGCAGCCCGATAATTCCCGCGCCGAGCACCAGCACCGTGGAGTCGTCGGCCGGGCGGTTCTGCAATACCGCGTGTAAGGCTACTGCGAACGGCTCGGCCAGCACTCCTTCCTCATCGCTCACGTGGTCAGGGATGGGAACGACCTGCGACCGGTGCGCAACGAAGCTCGCGCTCCATCCCCCGCCAGTATCTCGGCAGAAGCCGATCATGATACCCGGAGAAACAGTCCCCTCACGAAAGCGCAAGCAGCGGTTCGGCATGCCACGCGCACACTCCGGGCACGGCTCGCGGAAACCGCGAGCCGCACAGGCGAGCAGCGGATTCACCGTGACACGCTGGCCGATGTGCAGTCCTTCAACTCCGGTCCCGAGTTCCACAATGCGGCCAACCGTCTCATGTCCCAACGTGAAAGGGAAGGAAACCAGCGGCGACGTCGTCGGACTGGCATGGAGCGTGATGAGCCCCACATCACTGCCACAAATGCCGCTGTAGCGTGTCGCAATGCGCACCCATTCGCCGGTCGGTAGCCTCGGCTCGGGGACATCTCGGAATTGCAGGAGACCGAGCCCATTCCAGAAGACTTCAGGACGCCACCGCCCAATGGCCTTGGCAAGGACATAGCGAGGTACGCTCTCCACAACCTGCAAGGCGAGCATGCGTTCCTCCTCTACGCGCAGGCACGCCCAGAGACAATCCGGCCCGGTAGTGCCCCAGTGTGAACACCGTCTCGCAGCACCTGGACGCCATTCACCCACACGTGTCGGATCCCCGTGGGCAGCTGGTGGGGATCCGCGAAAGTTGCTCGATCACTAATTGTGACTGGATCGAAGACAACGAGGTCTGCAAAGAAGCCCGGACGTACCTGACCGCGGTCACGCAGACCCAGCCGATCCGCGACAGCCGAGGTCATTTTGCGAATCGCCTCCTCCAGGGTGAGGTCACGGCTTTCCCGTACGTAGCGCGCAATCACCCGTGGGTATGTCCCGTAGGCACGCGGGTGTACAGGCCCATCTGCCCGTGCCCAGGCAGGATCAAGGCCTCCAGCGTCCGTCGCCACTTTTACCCAGGGCTGTCGGAGTGCCAGCCGCACGTTCGCTTCATCCATGACAAAGTAGATGGTAAAGATGTTGCGCTGCTCGGTGAGCAGGAGATCGATCACTGTATCGATCCAGTCTTGCCCCCGCTCAGCTGCAATTTCTGAGAGGCGCTTCCCAACATATCTTTGGAGTTCCGGATGGCGCATCCCGACCGGCAGAATCCCCTCCGGCCCAGCCTCTAGCCCCAGCGCTTCCCAGTCACCCGAGGGCTGTTCAACCTCACGCCGGATACGGGCTCGCATCACCGGATCACGGAGATTGTCGTAGAAGCGACCCTCCGCCGCCACCCAGGGTGGCAAGACCGACGCGAGTCCGGTACCCGCCGCCGTGTAGGGGTAGACATCTGCAGTGATGTCGAGCCCTTCGTGCCGAGCCTGCTCGATTCGGGCAATGACACTCGGGAACTTCCACCAATGTCGCCTGCCTGAGGCCTTTAAGTGGTAGATTTCAACAGGGATCTCAGCCTGGCGGCCGATTGTAATCGCCTCCTCGAGCGCCTCAAACAGCCGTTCCGCCTCGGAGCGGATATGCGTGATGTAGAGGCCTCCCCAGCGTCGTACCTCGCGGCAAATTTCCACGAGTTCCTCCGTTGAGGTATAGGCATCCGGCGGATAGATGAGCGCGTAGGCCACACCAAACGCACCGTCTTCCATCGCCTCGGCAGCGAGGCGACGCATCGCCGCAAGTTCGTCAGGGGTAGCAGGCGTCATGTCGTAGCCCTTCACGAACTCACGGAGTGTCCCACCGGCCAGAAACGCTCCAATGTTTGGCGAAACACCGCGTTCGACCATCGCCTCTAGCCAGTCGCGGAAACGACGCCACCGGCGCGCTCGCTCTTCCCATTCCGGGAGCCGCCGCGCGAAATAGGCGCTCGGGATCGGTTCCTTAATCCTCCCGCCGAACGGCGCTGGAGTCCACCCCTCCCCCATAATCTCGGTGGTGACCCCCTGCGCGATCTTAGAGACGGATCGCCCATCGACCATGAGGGGATAGATCGAATGACTTTGAATATCGATAAATCCTGGGCAAACAATGCAGCTGGTCGCATCGATAACTTCCCGGGCATTTTCCGGCGCTATGCAGCCCGGTGGTGTCACGGCAATGACCCGATCACCCCGCACTGCGACATCACCACGGAACCATGGGTTCCCCGTTCCATCGACGATCTGCCCGTTACGAATGAGGAGATCGACTTCCACGTCTCGCCGTCCTTCCTCAGCCGCCATGCCTCAGCGCTATCCTAGCGCAGCACTCCGTGACACAGGCCAGTGAGCAAATGACGGGCCGGAGTCTGTTGCCTGACCACCAGGCGTGAGAATGAAGATCCAACTGGGATTCTTCTTGTCTTCGCAACGACGGGTAACGTTTCCCCCATGTGGAGTGCCCATCTCTTTTGGTGCCCGCTCATCGTCATGTGGGAGTGTGCTGAAAGGCAGATGGAACCACAACGACCAACTTCTGCGGTACTGCGCCACAACCTGTCACTGCTCTAGAGTCCGCACGCGAGAGGAGCTCCCGCTCAGGGGCGTGCCCGGTTCCGCGCCCCCTCCGCTTTGCGCTGGCACCAGGGGCTCTGCAAACAGCGGATGGCTCAGGCGAGCGGGAAATCAAAAACCTGTCTCGCGCAGTCGTTCGCGTCAGCCTTGTTGTGGGCGTCCTTGTCGCCAGGCCTCGTACTCGGTCCGGGCCGCCTCTGTCAGGGGATAGTAGATCCGCAAGTCGCCACCAGCCGCAAGCCGCTCGCGGGCGAACGCCTCCCACTCCGCATGCTCACGCGCGTCAGCAAGCACCGCCGCGGCGAGCTGACGCGGCACAACAACCGCACCATCGTCGTCGGCGATGATGATATCGCCCGGCAAAACCAGGCGTTCCCCGCAGGCGATCGGCACGTTCACCGCGAAGGGGAAGAGATCGGTTTGGGTGTGGAAATTCGGCGTGACGCCTCGGAGCCAAAGGCCAAGGCCGAGCTCCTTGACACGTGGAAAGTCGCGGATACAACCATCAACGACCACCCCAACACCACCTTTAGCCTTGAAGTATGTCAGCATCATCTCGCCGAAAACACCACTGCCAAGATGTCCCCGTGCATCCACGACGACAACGTCGCCCGGCTGTGCCTTGTAGAGAACATGACGGTGCAGCTGCCGTTCCACGTCGTCATACTCTGTCTGGCCGTACACGTCCTCCCGCTTCGGCATGAACTGGAGCGTGAGGGCTGGCCCGACGACTTTCACCCCCGGGCTGAAGCTCACCAGACCTCGCAAATGCGAGTCGCGGATACCGAGACGATAGAGCGCGCTGGTTGCTGCCGCACTACTTACTTCAGCACTCAGTGCTGTGAG
>DAOTWO010000267.1:0-5340 GCA_034435855.1 Thermomicrobium sp.
TCGCCCCAGAACTACGCAGCCTGGAGGAGGGCGACACACTCGATTCTCAACTTCGACGCAATCGTGCGCAGCGCTTGCTGACACTGGCTGCAGGCCAACACACCGTTGAGACACTTCAAGCACTGCTCCGCGACCACGCCAATCAGCCGAACGCTCTCTGCAAGCACCTCGACCCAGCAGCGGATCATGCAAGCCGGACGATCGCTGGGCTCGTGATCGACGTGACAAGGCGAGAACTCTGGATCGCCCCTGGAGCACCTTGCCGTGTCGCCTTCGAGCGGATCCCGCTCAGGTGACCAAGGAGGCAAGCTATGGATAAGGTGATCATCTCGGTCGCGACGACTGGCAGCTGGACGACACGAGAGCAGACACCCTACGTCCCGATTACCGAAGAGGAGATCGCGGCCGAGGCGATCCGTTGCTGGCGTGAGGGTGCCGCGATCGTCCACATCCATGTCCGTGACGAACACGGCCGCGTGACGAGTGATCCCGCACGCTATGCACGCGTGCGCGACCTCATTCGCGCGGAGGGCTGTGACATCGTGCTCAATTTCTCGACTGGCGGAGGCGCGGGTATCGTTCCGGACGAGGAACGGATCGCGCCGGTGCGCTTGCGCCCGGACATCGCCTCGTTCGACGCCGGATCAGTCAACTTCGGTGACCGCGTCTTCGTCAACTCGCCACAGTTCCTAGAAGCACTTGCCCAGGAAATGCAGGCACACGGCGTCAAGCCGGAAATTGAATGCTTCGATAGCGGGTTCATCGAAACGGCCAAACGTTTTATCGAGCGGGGACTGATCCAGCCTCCCTATTGGTTCCAGATGGTGTTGGGCGTTCGTGGTGGAGCACCAGCGACGGTCGAGCAACTTGCACATATGGTGCGACAACTCCCAGCAGGTTCGCTCTGGTCAGTCTGTGCAATCGGCCGACACCAGTTGCCAATGAACGTAGCGGCCTTAGTAATGGGCGGGCACGTGCGAACGGGACTCGAAGACAACATCTACTATTCCTACCGCGTCCTCGCCGAGGGAAACGCACCGCTTGTGGCCCGGATCGTTCGCATCGCCCGCGAACTCGGCCGCGAACCTGCGACGCCGAGCGAGGCACGGCAACTGCTGGGGCTCCCACCATTCGCCGGGTGAGGAAGTATGGCTCGCCTGCGCATCGCGATCGCTGAACTCTCTCACGAGACGAACTCCTTTTCCAGCGTGCCGGTCGACCTGGCCTTCATCGAGCGTTGCGGGATTGCCCGCGGAGCTGCCGTCCTTGAACAGGCACGCGACACCGCGACAGTGCTCGCTGGCTTCATTGAAGCTGCCGCAGAACTGGAACTGGAGCTCCTCCCCTTGCTTTCCGTGTGGATCACGCCCGCGGGAAAAGTCACCCGTGATGCATACGAGACACTGGTCGCAGAGCTTCTCGCGGGTATCGAGCACGCGCAGCCGCTCGATGGCATCTTGCTCTCACTGCACGGCGCGATGGTCGCCGAACACGTGTCTGACGGCGACGGAGAACTTCTCCGTCGGGTGCGGGCGCTGGTTGGGCCACGCGTCCCGATCGTTGCCGTACTCGACCTGCACGCCAATATCAGCCCTCTCATGGTCGACCAGGCCGACATCCTGCTTGGTTACCATACCTACCCGCATGTTGATCAGCGAGAGCGCGGACGGCAAGCTGGTCAGCTTCTCTTTCGCTTGCTTCGTGGTGACGTTCATCCGACCGCCATGTTGGTCAAGCCACCGATGCTGCCGACGTCCCAACGGATGACGACCGATCGCCCACCAATGCACACGCTTCTCGACCGAGCTGAGGCGATGGAAGATGATCCGCGTGTGCTGGACGTGACGATCGCCGGCGGTTTCCCGCCCGCCGACGTTCCGGAAGCCGGGTTGAGTATCTTGGTCACAACCGATGGGGACCCAGCACTCGCGCGACAGCTCGCTGACGAGTTGGCCGCACTCGCTTGGGAGCTCCGCCATGGCTTTCTCGGCGGAGTGGCAACGTGGGACGAAGCAGCTGCAGCAATCCGTGCGATCGAGCATGGGCCACTCGTGCTGGTTGATATCGCCGACAACCCTTGGACTGGCGGTCCGGGCGACAGCGTAGAGCTCCTGCGCTTCTTGCTCCGGCAAGAGGCACGACCAGCTGCTCTCGCGCTGGTGCGAGACCCTGAGGTCGTGGCCTACTGCTGTCAGGCAGGCGTGCGCGCGACGGTGGACGTCTTGCTCGGTGGGAAGACCGACAACTTGCATGGTCCACCGTTGGCCGTCCGGGGAGTGGTCCGGCTGCTCTCGGACGGACGGTATGTGAATGCCGGCCCGATGCACGCTGGAGTGACGGTGGATCTCGGCCGAACGGTTGTGCTCGAGGTCGAGGGAATCGCCGTCATTGTGACGGAGCGTGCTGAGTCTCCGATTGATCTCAATGTCTTTCGATCGCACGGGATTGAGCCCACCGAGCAACGCATCCTCGCACTGAAGGGCAAGGGACACTTTCGCGCAGCCTTCGAGCCGATTGCCGAGCGGGTGGTGCTCGTGGAAGGCCCAGGGATCACAGGGAGCGACCTTACTCGTCTTCCCTTCCGCAACATCCGCCGGCCAATCTGGCCGCTCGACCTCGCTTGACCTCACTCCGACGCGTACTCGGCCAAACGGAGCGAGACCACCCGCGAGGCGCCATCCTCTCCCATCGTGACACCATAGAGGGTTCCTGCTGCTTCGATCGTTGCACGGTTGTGCGTGATGACAAGAAACTGCGTGCGTTCAGCAAGACGTTCCAGCACCGCTCGGAAGCGCAACACGTTCGCCTCATCAAGTGCAGCGTCGACCTCATCGAGGACACAGAACGGCAGCGGGCTCGACTCCAGCAGCGCAAAGCGAAGCGCCACCGCGGTCAGCGCGCGCTCACCACCACTCAGTTGCTGCACAGAACGAACGCGCTTCCCAGCCGGTTGGACAACGAGTTCCACTCCTTCGATAGAGCCGGTTCCGTCACGCGCGATCAGCCGTGCCCGGCCTCCACCGAAGAGCTCGCTGAACGTCGCCGCAAACGCACGGTCAAGCGTTCGGAGTGACCGTGCGAAGTGACGCTCGATCTGTCGGTCGAGTTCAGCAAGAAGGGTGCGCAGCGTTTGTACCGTCGCCCGCACGTCTTGGAGTTCGGACCGGAGCGACTCGTACCGCGCCCGCTCAGCCTCGTACTGCGCGATCGCTGCCTCACCAAAGCGGCTCAGCTCCTGCCAGCGTCGCCGCAGATCCACGATGCGACGCTCAAGTCGCTCCGGCGGCTCGCTGACCTGGTCAGCCAACTGAGCCAACGTCTCCGACAGCCCCTCGACCTCTCGGGCACCGCTGAGTTCCCAAGCCGCACTCTCCAGCACTGCCCGCTGGAACTCTTCAGCACGTTCCAGCGCAGCCCGCGCCGCAGCTCGCTCCCGTTCTGTCTGTCGCAGATGCTCCTCGGCCGTTGCCAGCGCGCTGCGTGCAACGCTGAGCCGACGCGCCCGTTCCTCGAGCGCCGTTGCGACAGCCGCTTCCTCTCGTTCGAGCTCCGAAACCGCTGCACAAAGCGACGCCGCTTCAGACTCGGCTCCTTCAGCCTCTGCGAGTGCCCGTTCAGTGTCAGCAACCAGTTGCGCCCGGCGACTTGCCAACTCTGCGACCCGCTGTTGAAGTCGCTCCAACTGGCGTTCAAGCTGAGCTCGTTCCCGTTCGAGGGCATGAGTACGCTCACGCAGGACAGCGACACGAGCAGCCAGTCGTTCTCGCTCCGGATCAGCTCGCTCGAGTGCAGCCAGTTCATCGACGAGTCGCGCCCGCTGCTCCTCGATCTTGTGCTGCGTTGACTCCCATTCTGCCTCTTGGGCAGCGAGCGCTCGTTCTTGCTCTTCTGCCTCGCTGAACAGACGCTCAAGCTGCGCGATGGCCTGTGTCTCACGGGCTTGCGTTTCGACGAGCATTGTCAACGCTCGTTCTGCCCGCTGCCGCTCTGCGAGGAGTTCGGCATGGGTTGTCTCGAGCGCACGCAGTTTGCGCTGCGCCTCGTCCGCCGTTATTCGCGCCTGCTCGTACTCGACGCGCGTGGACTCGAGCTCCTGTCGCCCTTGAGCCACCAGCTGCTCGAGACGCTCTGACCGAGCGGCGAGTTCGCGGCGTTCCCGAGCCAGAGACAGAACCCCTCGCTCTCGGGACTTTGCTGCTCCACCGGTGACGGAGCCGCTTGGACGAGCAAGTTCACCCTCCCGCGTCACGATCACCCAGCCAGGAGGAAGCTGCGGGAGCAAGCGCCGGGTTGTGGCGAGGTCAGTGACAACGAGGACCCGCCCAAGCAAGGACTGCACGACAGGGCGCAGTGCTGGAGAAGCGGACACGAGTTCCGCTGCCACCCCGATGACACCAGGTCCACCTATGGCGAGCGGCAGTCGGGTCGGCGGAAAAGTGCGGACACTGTCGAGGGGATGGAACGTCACCCGGCCAGCACGGTGTTCTTTGAGAAAGGCAATGGCTGCCTCCGCATCAGTCCAGCGTTCCACCACGACATCATGGAGGTGGCCACCGAGCGCAGCCTCGACCGCAAGCTCGAGTTCGGGGGGAACATCGATGAGTGCACCAAGCGTCCCGAGGACACCACTCAGCTGGCCACGATGGGCTGCGGCGAGCACGGCTCGCGTCGCACCGGCAAGAAGCTCGCCTTCGAGTGTCCGAGACAACGCGTCGAGACGTGCGCGCGCCAAGATCAGCTCACGCTCCAGTTCACGCACGACGTGCGCTTGCCGCTCGAGCTTCGAGCCCGTTTGCCTCAGCAGCGCGGAACAGCGCTCGACCTCCAGCTTTGCCTCGGTGAGCTGTTCGGTCAGTTCAGCCTCGCGTGCCGTGAGCGTCACCAGCTCGCGTTCAGCAGCAGTACGCTCACGAGCCCTCTCGACCGCAGCGGCACGCAGCTGCGCGAGTTCCTGACGTCGCGCCTCGGTCGTCGCCGCCAGTGTCACGCGCTCACGCGCGAGGCGCTGACGCTCGCGCTCGCACTGGGTGAGCTGACGCTCAAGCTCTTTGAGGTCACGGCGAAGCTGTGCGGCGCGGCTTGCGCGTTCAGCTGCGGCAGCCTCGGTTCGCTGAAGCGCCGACTCTACTGCAGCGAGTTCGTTATTTGTCGCAGCGTGCAGGGCTGCGACGCGCTCGAGCTCCTGTTGCAGAGCAACGGCCTCATGGTGAGTGCTGACCGTGTCACGGTCAAGTGAGTCGAGTTGGAGCGTGAGCACTGCAGCACGTTCTCGGGCCACCTGAGCCCGGTGCGCCGCGGCCTCAGCTTCGCGCGCCCGGACTCGCCGGCGCTCGACCAGCA
>DAOTWO010000268.1:0-15282 GCA_034435855.1 Thermomicrobium sp.
TCCGAGGTCACCGTCGCAGTCGCAGCAAACCCTTGCACACCAGTGACGTAATAGACCAAACGGTCGCCCGGCCGCATCGATTCGGCCTTCTTGCGATGTCGCGCCTTAAAGCCTTGGAGACGAAAACCGTGGGCGCGCGTTGCCTCCAGATTCTCCGGTGAGCCGACGAGGATCCAGTACTGTCCAGCCGACACGGATCGCTCCTTCCTACGTCGTCACGTTTTGCTCTTCCCAGTGTATCCAGCGAACCAGCCTGCCCGTCTAATGGTCGCTGTGCTCGGGCGCACAACTGCGCAGAACTGGCGCCTCGCTGCGTGAGTCTGCCGCTTGCCGCTGCTGCCCGCTGACCTGCCGAAGATCCTCCCGCGTTGTAGTGCTCTTACCTGCCTCAAGAATCGGAGCAGGTGGATGCCCAGGTTACGCGGCACTTTCCCAATCAGACGAGCGCCCACTGTTTGGGCTGGCAGACGATTGCGTCGCATTCGGTCGCGGCGCATACTTGAGTTGACTTTCGGCGTCGACTCGGTGCCTCGCGCCGGAGTGGGAGTGGACCCGCAGGAGGACATGCCCATGGACCGTGCAGCGATCCGTACCCGTTTGCTCGAGATCGTCGGGCCTGATGGATTGCTTGACGATCCGGACGAGCTCCTGGTCTACGAGTACGACGCCTCAGACGAGGTGTTTGCTGGCCATCACCGGCCGGACTTTACGGTACTGCCACGGACAGCAGAACAAGTCAGTGCGGTCGTCCGGCTGGCCAACGAGGTCGGGCTACCAGTTATCCCACGGGGCGCTGGTACCGGGCTTGCTGGTGGCGCTCTGGCGCTACGCGGTGGCATTCTAATTGTCCTCACACGGATGAACCGTATCCTCGAGGTCAATGAACGAGATGGGTACGCGATCGTGGAGCCGGGTGTTATCAACTTGGAGCTGAGTACTGCGCTCCAGCCAC
This sequence comes from Thermomicrobium sp., assembly GCA_034435855.1. Lineage (GTDB taxonomy): Bacteria > Chloroflexota > Chloroflexia > Thermomicrobiales > Thermomicrobiaceae > Thermomicrobium. Next base: position 953 of record DAOTWO010000268.1, read on the forward strand.
GTGGCTATTTCTTCGCTCCGGATCCAGCCTCTCAGCGTGCCTGCACGATTGGCGGTAATGTCGGGAACAACTCCGGTGGGCCGCACTGCCTGAAATACGGGGTGACAACGAACCATATCCTGGGACTCGAAGTCGTCCTTCCGGATGGCGAGCGGATCTGGACTGGGGGGCCGGTACCCGAAACACCGGGCGTCGATCTCACAGGTGTCCTGGTCGGCTCGGAAGGCACGCTTGGCATTGTCACTAAGGTGATGGTCCGCCTCACGCGCTTGCCGGAGGCGGTCAGTGTCCTTCTTGCTGCATTCCCGGATATTGAGTCAGCCTCACACGCGACCTCGGCGATTATTGCGGCAGGTGTGCTACCGGCAGCGCTCGAGATGATGGATCAGCTGACCATCAAGGCGGTGGAAGACGCGTTCCATGCCGGCTATCCACGGGAAGCGGGGGCCGTGCTCCTTGTCGAACTGGATGGGCTACAAGAAATCGTCGCAGAGAACACGGGTCGAGTCGCCGAGCTCTGCCGGCAGCACAGCGCTTGGGAAGTCCGCGTCGCGCGCACGAAGGAGGAGCGCGACCTCCTCTGGCTGGGCCGCAAATCGGCATTCGGTGCCATGGGACGTCTTGCGCCCAACTACTACCTTGTCGACACGACTGTCCCGCGCACGAAGCTCCCTGCTACGATGCGGCGGGTCGAGGAGCTTAGTCGCGAGTACCGGCTCTCGATAGCCAACGTCTTCCATGCCGGGGACGGGAATCTGCATCCTTTGGTCCTCTTTGACCGGCACCGTCCCGGCGATGTAGAGCGGGTGCTCGAGTGCACGACGGAGATCCTCCGTTACTGTGTTGATGCCGGGGGCACCCTCTCCGGGGAGCACGGTATCGGCTTCGAGAAGCGCGACTACATGACGCTTGTCTTCACGACCGAAGACCTCTGCGCGATGGCCGGCCTCAAACGGAGTTTCGATCCACGTGAACTCTTTAACCCCGAGAAGGTGTTGCCGACCGGATTCCGCTGTGGTGAGGTGGCGCTGCTTCGTCAGCAGGCGCTGGCGCAGCGCTTCGGTCTGGAATACGTCTGAGGTGAGGCAGGATGACAGGAACGACACGGCTTGCGCCAGACACGGCGCTCCAGCGCCTTGAGGAACTCGGGAGATCCTCTGATTCCTCGAACTATATCGTCGACGGTAGACGTCCGCGCCTCGCGCTTGAACTCGCCTCGCCAGAGGCGGTCGCGGAAGCGCTCGCGCTCTGTGCGGCCGCTGGACTGGCCTTGGTCCCGTGGGGTGGCGGCGGGCAGATGGGACTCGGCAATCTTCCGGAGCGCTATGATGTGGCGCTCGATCTCCGGGGGCTGGCGGCAGTTGTCGACTACGAGCCAGACGATCTCACCATCGGGGTGCAGGCGGGCTGCACGCTTGCGCGTCTTGCTCCGATCTTGAGCGAGCACGGCCAGATGCTCCCGCTTGATGCCGATGATCCGGAGCGGATCACCATTGGTGGGCTGGTGGCAACCGGTCTCGGCTCCCCTCGGCGTTTTGGGTACGGCAGTCTGCGAGATCTGATCATCGGGATCACCGTCGCGCTGCCGGACGGTACTCTTGCCCGCGGGGGCGGGATGGTGGTCAAGAACGTCTCCGGTTATGACATGATGCGGCTGCATTTCGGTGCGCTCGGCTCACTTGGCGTCATCGTCCGCGCCAACTTCAAGCTGTTGCCGTCGCCGGAAGCACAGCGAACGCTCCTTGTTGCTTTCCCCTCGCTTGAGGAGGCGATGGAAGGCGCGCTCGCTGTGCGCGGCTCCCAACTCGCCCCAACCGCACTTGTCGTACTCGCTCCGGTCACGGCGGAGCGGTTTGTTGGGATGGCGCGATGGACACTGGCCGCACGGTGTGAAGGGCCAGAGGGTGCTGTGCTACGACAGGCCGAGCGGTTGCGTGAGACAGCCGCCTCCGCAACAAGTGAGGCCCGCATCCTCGAGCACGAGGAGACGCTCCGTTTCTGGTCATGGCTGCAGGGAAAGCTGGGCGCATCACCGCTCGCCAACGTGATGCGGGTGCGCATCGGGGAATTGCCATCGCAACTTGGCGAACTCGCTGCCCAGCTGGTGACCGAGTGGGGTTCAGCCTTGGAGGAAGCGGTCCTGGACGTGGGAAGTGGACTGGCTTACGTAACCGTGGCGGGGACGGTCGAGGAACTCCGTGCTGCCTGGGCGTGCCTGGCTGGGTACGGCCGGCACGCGACCATGCTCGCCGCGCCAGGGGATGTCAAGGCCGGATACGACGTTTTTGGACGGCATCCCGAGGGTGTGGCGGTCATGCGGCGACTCAAGGAAACGTTCGATCCGGAGCGGACGCTCAATCCGGGTCGGTTCATCGCTTTGCTCTGACGCGGATGGACAGGAGGCGACCATGGTGACCGTGCCGGAGTCGACGCGTGTGCGCGGATTCAGCGGCCGCGACGTACCGTCATTCGACCTCATCCGCAAGTGCGTGCACTGCGGGTTTTGCTTGCCCTCCTGTCCGACCTACCGAATGACCTGGCGGGAGCGCTCGTCACCTCGTGGACGGATATGGCTCATGAAGGCGGTTGCCGAGGGGCGACTCGACCTGCTCGATCCGGTCTTTGCTGAGGAAATGCACCTTTGCCTGAATTGTCGTGCCTGTGAAGCGGTGTGCCCGAGTGGCGTGCATTACGGGCAGATTCTGGAAGCATCGCGGGCGCAGCTCGTGCAACACCGTCCGCAGTCACTGCGGGAGCGGCTCTTCCGCATCATTGGATTCCGTGTCCTGCTTGGCGACATGCGGCTGTTCCGGGCGGCGAACAAACTCCTCCGTTGGTATCAGCGGAGCCCCTTGCGGATGCTTGTCCGACGTAGTGGTGCTCTCCGTGTCCTGGGTCTGGAGCATGCTGAAGCAATGCTTCCGACCATCCCGGAACAGTTTGTTGTGCCTGATGGGCGTTTCTTCCCAGCGGAAAACGAGCGGCGCGGTCGGGTAGCGCTCTTCACCGGCTGTGTGATGAGCACGGCCTACGCGCATGTCCACGAGGCGACAATCCGCGTGCTGACCCGAAACGGGTTCGATGTTGTCCTTGTCTCCGGCCAGCAGTGCTGCGGCGCACTTCACGTGCATAGTGGTGAGCCGGAGCTCGGTCGCGAGTTGGCGCGCCGTAATATCGAGGCGCTCGAGTCCCCGTACCTGGATGCGATCATTGTTAATGCCGCTGGTTGTGGTGCGATGCTGAAGGAGTACCCGGAGCTCCTCAATCACGATCACCGCTACGCGGAGCGGGCGCGAGCGCTCGCTGCCAAAGTGCGTGATGTGCTGGAGTTCCTGGTCGAGCGTGGATTGACGGCTCAACCGGGAGCGTTGCCCTGGACCGTGACTTACCAGGAGCCCTGTCACCTTGCGCATGCCCAGCGGATCACCCAGCAGCCGCGCGTGCTCCTGCGCGCGATCCCCCAGCTCCGGCTCGTGGAGATGGCGGAATCGGCGCTCTGTTGTGGCTCGGCGGGGATCTACAACCTGCTCCAACCGGATATGGCGTCAGCATTGCTGGAACGCAAACTGGATAACGCGCTTGCCACCGGGGCAGAGGTGATTGTCTCGGCCAACCCAGGGTGTATGCTCCAGCTTGAGGCGGGGCTTCGGGCGCGTGGCTTGCGCGTTCCGGTGCTCCATCTCATCGAAGTCTTGGATCGCGCGTACACAGCGGCAACGGTGCCGGCAGCACGTGCCCTTCCGGTCGCTGCCGACTAAGGTTGTCCAGGTCCGGCAGAGGAGACAAAAAGGAGTCTGAGCGGTGCGGTTTCGGCACGCGGTCTTCTTCTGTGTCTTTGCCCTGCTTGCGGTCACATGGAGTAGTGCCCAAGCTCAAGAGACTGGGACGATTTCCGGTCGTGTCCAGAACGGGACGCCCGGTGGGGGAAGCGTCGCTGGTCTGACGGTGACACTTCGCCACTTCACCGGTATGCAACTCGCGGAGGAACGTCAGGCGCAGGTTGGTCAAGACGGCTCGTTCGCGTTTGAGGGGCTCGCAACCAGTGATCAGGACGCGTATCTCCTTGTGGTGCGCTATGCCGGGGCAGAGTACGTCAGCCCGATGGTGCAGCTCAACCAACAGTCGGAGCAGACTGTCGAGCTCACCGTGTACGAGACGACGAACGATGCGAACGCGGTGCGCGTGAATTCCCGGTCGATTGTGATCGCTGGCGCATCACCAGAACTCCGCGCGGTCGACGTGATGGATATTGTTATCGTCGAGAATGGTGGCGACCGGACCTATCTTGGTGACACCAACGGTGTCGTTTTGCGAATTCCTCTCCCTCAGGGAGCGCAGGAGATTAGCCCGCAACCTGGCTTTAACTATGGGCAACCGCGCCTTGAAAATGGTGTGCTCCTGACGACTGGCCCACTACCACCCGGTCAGCAGACGGTGGTGTTGAGTTACACCGTTCCCTATGAAGGAACACGCGCGACGCTTGCCATCGGTACAGCGATGCCGACTGGAACGCTCCGCGTGCTCGTCCGCGATGGAACATACCGCTTGAGTTCGCGCAGCTTGATCGACACGGGAACGGTTGAAGTCAGCGGTGTGACCTATCGCGTGCTTGCGGTCGATGCGCCGGTTGTCGGTGACACGCACGTGGTGCAGGTGAGCGGTTTGCCACGGACAGGGTTCTTGCTTGACTTACCGCTCGGGCCGAGCATCGCCATTGCAGTGGGGCTCCTTGGCGTCATCGCCGCTAGCTCCTTGGCCTTCCTCGCGCTGCGGAGACGGCGATCGCCCGCCGTCAGCCCGGACGATGGCGATCGAGTCTCGGACGAGCGGCTCCAGCTGGCCGCCGAGCTCAACCGATTAGATGAGGCGCGGGCGGCCGGAGAATTGGACGAGGCGGAGTATACGGCGCGTCGATCGGCAATACTACGGCAGCTCCGGGAGTTGGTGTTGCGCGAAAAGGGGCTCGAAGGGGGACCATAGCGTACGAGTTCCCGCACCAACGGTCGAGAGCTCGTACGGCCTGCGAATGGTTGCGAAAGGGGCGGGCAGGGTCATGCCGCGGCGGGTGCAATCGGACGATTTGGCGACATTGCGTCTGGTCAGCGATGCGCAAATCTCGCCGGACGGAAGCGAGATTGCTTGCGTTGTTACCGTCATGGATCTCGCAGCTGATAAATACCGGTCAGCAATCTGGTTGGTTGATCGTGCTGGCCAGTCGCCGCGGCCGTTCACTGCGGGAACAGATCGAGACACAATGCCGCGCTGGTCTCCCCACGGCGATTGGCTCGCATTCCTGTCTGACCGGTCAGGAAGTGACCAACTCTGGGTGATCCCGCGCCATGGCGGCGAGGCGCGTCAGCTGACGCGCTTTGCCGAACCGGTGACGAGTTTCGCTTGGGCACCGGACGGTGAGCGCCTGGTGGTGGTCACGCGAGCAGTGCAGGCCGAGGGGAAGCCGGAGCCGGAGACCGACGTGGTGCGGCTCACTGCGTTGCACTATCGCTTTGATGGGCAACGCGGATTTCTGCATGAACGGCGTAGTCACCTCTGGCTCGTTGACCTGCGGGATAGTCAGGTTCGACGGCTGACTGACGGCGATTGGGATGACGATTGGCCAGCCTGGTCACCTGACGGCAAAGCCCTTGTCTTTGTCTCGAACCGGACGTCGGAGCGTGAGTGGAATGCAGCGAATGAGCTCTGGCTCCTGGCACTCGATGGGGAAGGACAGGTGAGTGAACTCCGGCCAGTCGTGACAGGAAGCCACGTGGCGCTGCTGCGTCCCGTATGGTCGCCTGACGGACAGAGGATCGCCGCAGTCGGTCATCTGGAGGCCTGGGCAGGCTCGGCACGGCACAAGCGGCTCTGGACGGTCAAGCCCGATGGCGATGAACTCCTGTGCCTCACGGAGGCGTTCGACGCGACACTGGAAGACACGCTCTTGACTGATGCATTCGGTCCGACGCGCCCGGGGCTTGCCTGGTCACCGGATGGGCGATGGATCTATGCGCAGGTGAGTGAACGTGGAGCGGTGCATCTCTACCGTTTCCCGGTGGAAGGAGGAAGCCCTGACTGTCTGCTCGCTGGCCAGCGGCGCGTCCTCGATTTCAGCCTCAACGCGGACGGGCGGTGGATTGCCGCAACAGTTGCTGATCCGCTTGACCCGGGGACGGTCTGGCTTTTGGCAGCAGACGGGAGCGAGGCGAGGCCACTCTTCGATCCCAATGCTGAGTGGAAGCGCGAGGTTGATCTCGCAGCACCTGAAGAGCTGTGGGTGCCAAGCCCGAGCGACGGTCAGCTGGTCCATGCCTGGGTGATGAGACCGATCGGAATGGCAGCAGGGGAGCGTTGTCCGCTTGTTTTGTCCGTCCATGGTGGCCCGCACGCGATGTATGGCTGGGTCTATTGCCACGAGTTCCAGGTGCTCGCAGCTCGTGGCTATGCGGTTGTCTACGCAAATCCACGCGGGAGCCAAGGGTATGGAGAGGAGTTTCTTGCCTGTACGCGTGGTGCATGGGGCGAGGCCGACATGCCTGATCTCATGGCTGTCGTTGATGCCGTGCTGGCGCAGGGATGGGTCGATCCGGAACGACTGGGCGTCTGTGGAGGGTCGTACGGTGGCTACATGACAAACTGGATCATCGGGCATACCGACCGCTTTAAGGCGGCTGTTTCGATGCGTTGTGTCTCCAATCTTCTCAGTATGTATGGGACGAGTGACATCGGCGTCTACTTCAACGAGTGGGAACTCGGGGCGACACCCTGGGAGGATCCGGAGCGCTATCGGCGCCTCTCTCCGCTCACCTACGCGCCGAACATCCGGACACCGCTTCTCTTACTTCATGCAGAGGAGGACTGGCGCTGCCCGATCGAACAGGCCGAGCAGCTCTTCGCTTGGCTACGTCGACTCGGCCGCACGGTGGAACTTGTGCGTTTCCCCAGTGAAGGACACAACCTCACGCGCAGCGGTCGCCCACGTCACCGGATCGAACACCTTGAGCATGAGCTGCGTTGGTTTCAGACCTATCTCTAATCGGCGGCTTTTTCTTTGAGGAAGTCGCTCGCCTCCACTCGCTCGATAATTTCGCGGCCGCGGGAAAGAACGGCGTTCGCGAACTCGTCGGATAATTGGCGAAGCCGTACCCAGCGTTCGAGTAACGCAACCGGATCGTTCCGGGTCTCGCGCGTGACGTCCACGCGGGGCCGGATGCTGCGCTCGGTCTCGACCACGACTCCGGCGACGTACGTTGCTCCGAACTCGAGTAGCCAACGGCGGATCTCGTTGGTGCGAATCGCAGTGGCTCTCTCGGGAGAGGCGACCACGAAGAGGCGGACGATCGCGTCGCGGAGTTCGTTGGCACGACGTTCCAAGATGGAACGGATCTGCTCCATCGGGTTTTCACTGGTCACCTCGAACCGGACGGTACACATCGCGCGCGTACGCAGTGGTCGGAACTCCCAGGTCACCTGGCGTGGATGAGTACCCGGCTCAATAGAGACGATGATGAAGCCCTTTTCCTCACGCTCCTCGCCGAAGTCAATACGCTCGATGCTCCCTGCGTAAATGACTGGGGGCTGGCGATGGATGACCTGATGCGAGTGCAAGTGTCCCAGTGCCACATAATCAATTGGTGCACGGTCGAGTCCGAGTTCGTCGAGGGCGAACAGCGGGTCGTTTCCCAGGAGAACGTTGCGTTCGCTTCCGAAGCGTCCTCCCTCCATCGTGAGGTGTGCAAGGAAGACAGCTGGGTGAGCTGGATCGAGCGCAGTCAGGAGAGCCTGCACGTTCGCACTGATGATCTCCCGGAAGCGGCGCTCAAACTCGTGCTCCGGTAACGCTCTCAACTCGTCATCCGCAAGGAGCTGACGCATTGGCATCCAGGGGAGTGCCACGATCTGAAGCGGCCCGTGCCGCGTCTGCACCCTCAGGAAGTCAGGCCGGCTGGAGACGATGATGCCGGGGAGCTGGAGAGCTGCATAAATGTCCATCGGCGTTGACCGGGACGGGCTCCGGGGGCGATCGTGGTTACCGACCAAGAGGACAGTGGGGATAGCGGCAGCGAGGAGTCGCTGAATCCGAGCGGCGAAGTGACGCTGTAGCGTCGGACTTGGCTCGGCATTCTTGAACGCGTCTCCGGCGAAGAGAACAGCATCGACGCGCTCGGTGATCGCGGTCTCGATGACCTGATCGAACGCGTTGAGGAAATCTTGGACGCGCGAGCTGTATCCGAGTTCCGGCCGAAACTGGCCGTGCGTTTCGACTCCTAAATGAAGGTCTGCAAAGTGCAAGAGTCGTAAGGTCATTTCCCAGTCCTCACTCACCGATCAGTAGTCGCAGCCGACGCTCGTCGGTCGCTTTCCCGGTCCGAGTGCGAACAAGATCAAGGAGTTCGTGACGGCGATACTCACGTGTGCGAATTGCGACCGGCATACGGACCGCATGACCGACGATCACGCACTCCTGGCGTGGACTCAAATTGGCCAGGAGGTTGCGGAGTCCGGAGCGATCGGCCACGCCGGTGAGAACCGCTTCAATGTCCTGCTGATCGCTCAATGGGCCAATGATCTTGGTACCGAGCTGGGAGAGGATCTCGCGGTCGATGCTCGACGGACGCTGGTCGACTATCAGGAGTGTGACGCGGTATTTGCGCATTTCACGAGCGATAGTCCCGAAGATCGACTGGCGCGCAGCCTCCGGTGTAAGGAACTTGTGCGCTTCTTCAAGCACAATGACCAGCGGGCGGATGCTCATCTCGCTCCCTAACCGCTGTGCCTCGAGCACCTCCTCGGTATAGCGCTCGTGGATACGCCGGGTGAGGAGATTTGCGACCAGCATGTAGTCAAGGAAGGAATCGTAGCGCCCAAACTGGACAATGATGTGTGTACCCTTCTGGAGCTTGGCGATGATCTCGTCGATGATGGATGTGTCGAGCGACTCCTGCATGTAGGGACGTTGGACGAGGCGTGCCAGTTTGCTCCGCAAGGCGTTCACTGAGGACTCGGCGACGCCGGTGCGGGCACAGAACTCCTTGACGCCGTCGGCGTCAAGTGCACGTGTCTCAGCGATCCAGTGTTTCCCGAAACTGGCGCGAAGGTGGTGGGCTACTGTGGCGAAAGTGGGGTTGAGGTTGAGCTCTTCGGCGAGGAGCTCGATGTCTTCTGGCTCAATCTGGTCAAGACCAATCTGGATCGTCCGCGCCGCTGCGCTCCGATCGGTGCGGTCGTCGAGCGTATAGACCTGCACACGTGTGGTACCGAACAACTCGGCGAGTCCAATGAGCTCCGGCTGATCGCTCGGTGCACGCGCATACTCGTTATGCATATCGAAGAGGAGGACTGAGATACGGTCAGCCAAGATCAGACCAGCAAGCAAGAGGCGTGTGAGGACGCTCTTGCCGCTCCCACTCTGCCCGAAAACACCATTGGAGCGCTTGACGAGTTCCTCCAGATCGAGGGGCACGGGGATATCCATCGCGGGTGGGGTGCCGAGCGCGAAGTGGGTCGCGTCTTCCCGGCCAAAGACACAGGCGAAATCCTCGGCGGTAGCCTGGCGCAAGCGGGCGAAATGCGGAGGAATTGTCCGTGCCGGTTGTGGCTGCTCACTGCCTGCCTGAAGTACGAGTGAGGGGCGAATCTCGGCAGTGGCGTAGGCATGCGTGCCGCGGAGCACACGATGCAGGAAGGGAGAGTGTAACGGCGGATCGGCAGTGAGGGCGGAGTCGGTCGTCGCCAGTGCGAGGTCGGTTACCATGCCAAAGTACCGGTGTTCGTCCCCCTCGACGACGACGAAGCTTCCGACACGCAGCCGCTCGACCGCGGCAGGGTCAAGCAATCGCACCCGAAGACCTTGACTAAAACTCCCGTCGGTTACAACACCGAGAAGTTCCTGCGCCGGCATTGGGCTCGCGGTTCCTCGTTGTCCGTCGAGCTGCACTACACCACGTCCGTTCGCATGCAGACGCGTCCGCGCAGCGGATTGTACCATGGAGAGGAACACTGAAGGCTGGACGACGCATCATGTTAGACAACGAATGGGAAACACTTGCCGAACTTTTGAAGGCGCCAGTTGACCCGAGCCGGCGCGTGCTAGCCGGGCCGGTTGGTCGGTTGCAAGCGCTTCACTGGATCACGCGCGCGGCGACGAGCAGTCTCGATTTGGACGAGATGCTCAGCACGGTGACGCGCGTGCTCCGTGAGACGATGCGGGTCGACTCCTGCGGAATCTTCCTTTATGACGAATCTTCCGGCACGTTGACTCTGCGGGCGGTTGATGGTATTGCTCCTGATCGACCAGGGCGATTCACCTTGCCGCTTGGCGTTGGGATCACCGGACAGGCTGCCCTGACCCGACGCCTGCAGATCGCTTTCGATGCACCTCGTCATCCTGCCTACGTCGACTATCCGCACGTCGATGACCGGCCGTTTGCCAGTCAGGTCTCGGTGCCACTCCTCTCCCGCCAACCGGGACGCCTGCTTGGCGTACTGAACGTCCTGACGCTGGAGCCGCGTGAGTTCTGGCCCGAGGAGATCGACTTCTTGGAGACAGCGGCGGGTGAGATCGCCATCGCGATCGAAAACGCACTGCTTTATCGGGAGACAGATGCGGAACTCCGGCGGCGGATCGCGCAGTTGGAACTCCTGCAGCAACTCTGGCGTGCTATCGCCTCGACGCTCGATCTTGGAGAGTTGCTGGGGACGATTGCCGCGCGAGCGCTTGAGCTGTCCGGCGCGAGAGGAGTCGCCATTTATCGGCAGTCACGTGCAAGCGGTGAATTGGAGCTCCTTCGCGCCGCTCCGGCAGAATGGTTTGCACGCGAGGCGAGTGAACTGGAGCAGCCTCTTCGGTCAGCCGTGCAGGACGTCCTTGACAGCGGAGCAGCAGTGTGGCGAGATCCGATCGGCGGAGATTTTGCAGTGTACGTCCTCCCCATGATCACAGGCCGCCGTGCGGTTGGTGCACTTTGTTTGCTGTACTCCGCCGGTCGGCCAGCCCCGGAGCAGACAGGCCTGTTGCACGCCTTCACCGATACAGCCGCAATCGCAATCGAGAACGCGGAGCTCTATGAGGAGGCACGGCGTGGGCTGGCACGGGCGTCGACGCTCCTCCGCGAGTTGCACCATCGCGTGCGCAACAACCTTCAGACGGTTGCAGCGCTCCTCTCACTCCAGGCCCGGCGAGCTGGTCCCGAAGCACGAGCGGTTTTACAGGATGCGGTGAGCCGGATCCGCAGCTTGACCGTCGTCCATGATCTCCTAAGCGGCCGAGAACTCCCAGAAGTGCCACTTGTCGAGTTGGCACGCATCGTGGTGACCCAGGCGGTTCACTCGCTGTACGGTGATGAACTGGCCGTCCAGTGGTCGGTGGACGGAGACGACGTTGCTGTCTCCTCGCGGCAGACGACCGTGCTCGCGCTCCTGCTGAACGAGTTCGTCACCAATGCGGTGCGACACGGTTTTGCTGACCGTGCAGGAGGACGGCTGAGCGTTCGGGTACGGAGCGAGGGAGAGCGTGCCGTACTCGAGGTCGAAGACGATGGACGAGGATTACCAGCTGGCTTCGATCCTTTGCGCGAACGGGGCTTGGGATTGCAGATCGCTCGGACGCTCGCAGAGGTCGATCTTCGCGGTGAGCTGGAGATCGGCCCGGCGCCAGGTGGGGGGACGCTGGTGCGCGTGCGCTTTGTACCTGAAGCGCGAGGACAGATGCAGAAAGGGAACGTGAGTTGACGCCGGTCGCTGTTGGTGCCGATACTCGAGCCGAAGGAAGCGGGTGGCAGAAAACGGGAAGGGCAGCATGGGGAACGAAGGCTTCACAGGCTATTGGGCGGTGATCCTTGGGGCGTCGAGCGGGTTCGGAGCGGCAACGGCACGGGAGCTCGCTCGCGCTGGTATGGATGTCTGCGGTGTCCACCTGGATCGCCGGGCGACGCTTCCGATGGCCGAAGCGGTCAAGGCCGACGTCGAAGCGGCCGGAGTTGAAGCGTTGTTCGTGAACGCGAACGCTGCGGATGCGGAGACACGACGGCAAGTGGCCGAGGCGCTCAAAGAGCGCGGTGCCCGCGTCCGTGTCCTCATGCACTCGCTGGCGTTCGGAACGTTACGTCCGTATATCGACGAGGATCCGGGGCAAGAAGTTTCGCAAAAACAGCTGGAGATGACGCTGGACGTCATGGCAAACTCCCTCGTCTATTGGACGCAAGACCTGTTCCATGCCGGACTCTTCGATCGCGACGCGCGGATCTTCGCTATGACCAGCGAGGGCTCAACGCGCGTGTGGCGTGGGTACGGGCCGGTGTCAGCGGCGAAGGCAGCACTGGAGGCTCATGTGCGCCAGCTGGCTGTGGAACTGGCTCGCTACGGGATCACTGTCAATGCCATCCAGGCAGGGGTGACGCCAACGCCAGCGCAGGCGAAGATCCCCGGCGCTGATGAGATGCTGCGCGAGGCAGAACGGCGAAATCCCAGTGGGCGTCTCACGAGCCCCGAGGACGTCGCCCGGGCCATCCGTGTCTTGAGTACTCCGGGACTGACCTGGATCACTGGCAATGTCATTCGCGTCGATGGGGGTGAGGCACTCGTTCCCTAACGGACGATCGTGAGAAACGATCGCAGCGTCGCAGGAGCGCACGGGCGGATAGTGGCACGGCCCATCCGCCCGTCTCTTGTGCGATCGTGTCTTACAGGGCTGGCCCGTTGCGGACGAGCGCTTCCAGTAAGATCAGGGTCGCCTCAAGGTCCGTAAGGTCGACAGCCTCGAACGGTGCATGCGTGTGGCGTGTGCCGACCGTCAGGAGCGCGGTGGGGATACCCTGACGGATCAGCGCCGCGCCATCACTTCCGTAGCGATCGAACACGACATGCTGAACGGGCAGTCCGTTCTGCGCTGCGAGATCGGCGAGTCGCCAGAGCAGTCGCTGGTCGTAGTGTGTGGCAGCATCCTTGTGGACGAGCTGTGGGCCACCCCCCAGCACCGCGGGCATCCACTGCTCACCGACGGTCGGAAGATCGCCAACGAGGCCAACATCGAGGGCCACGGCCCAGTCGACGTCGATGTCCGCTCGCAGCGAACTCGCGCCAAGTAGACCATTCTCCTCCTGGACAGTGGCGGCGAGATAGAGGGCGCAACCGAGCTGCTGGCGATCGAGTCGCTCCACCAGTGCGGTGAGGAGTGCCAGGCCAGCGCGATCATCGATGGCCTTCCCGTAGATCCGCGTGCCCAACCATCGTGCGGGAGGATTCCAAATCACACTCGCCCCGACGGTGATGCCGCGTGCGAGCACCTCCTGACGGGAGCTCGCTCCGATATCGACAAAGAGATCGGCGAAGGTGACCGGCTTCTGACGGCGCTCCTCCGGCACCACGTGTCCAGTGGCGAGCACAAAAATCCCCTCGACGGTGGTATCGCGACCAAGGACGAGCGCCGGTTGACCAACCGGGAAGCGCTCCTGCGGCTCCCCGCGGACTTGCCCCGTGGTGAGCCAGAGTAGCCCGCTCGGATCAATCGAGCGAACGACGAAGCTCAGTTCATCGGCATGGGCGGTCAACAGCAACCGCGGTCCGGCACCGCCGACGAAAGCCAGCACGTTCCCAACGCGACTCCGCCAGAGGCGTTCGACGTGCGGAGCCCATGCTCGCTCCAACCAGGCAAGCACCGGCTCTTCACGGCCGGTCGGTGCTGGCAAAGCCATAAGTTCTGTGAGGAGTCCAGCGATCCGCTCACGCATTGGCAACATCCGGCGACAATCCTCTCGGTTACGGAGCGAGGATACCGCGGCGAAGGCACGCTGTCAGGGGGTATTAGTGCTTGCTCCGTCTGGCATTGGGCGTGACAATCATCGTGCCAATGCCCGTGGGGACGGTCAGGATGGAGTCGAAGTCGACCGACACACTTGAACCACTGGTGGTACGCCGGAGTCGTCTCCGCGCCTTTGTGACCGCGGTGGTTGCTGCTGTGCTCGCTGTCGCCGCGGTCTGGTTCGCGCTCAATGCAGAGACTGGACTTGAGCGCCTTTTCGCTGTCTCGATGGCAGTCTTCTTCGGATTCGCGGCGGCTCTTGCCGCCGTGTCCGGATTTGAACGCACACCCGTCATTGAAGTGGATGAAGAAGGAATTGTGGATCGTGGGTCGCCGGTGCGAGTTGGGCGGCTGAGGTGGGAAGAGGTCAAGCGAGTCGAAGGGAAAGTTGTCGGACGCCAGCCGATCTTGGTCATCCTCGTCTATCGTCCACAGCGCTTTATCGTTGATCTGCCGCCTGATCAGCGAGAGGCTGCCGAGGAGGCGATCCAGCGGCACGGCACACCGTTCGTCATTCCGTGGTCCGGATTTGACCGAC
>DAOTWO010000269.1:0-3037 GCA_034435855.1 Thermomicrobium sp.
ACTGCACCAGGATCAAGGATGACGACTGGCCGGTCTGGGGCGTGGTAGTCGAGAATTGTTGCGGCATCAGAGAGAAGAAATGGGAGGGCGAACTCCGGGGGTGGTACAAGTTCCCCGCGCTCGAGTCGGTCGAGTAGACGACTCCATTCTGCCAGTACCTCCGGGCGGAGGGAGCGTGTGTCAAGTGCGCGGAGCTTTGCAGCTGCCAGGCGGTAGGTGCTGATTGGTACATCGCTGATAGGCAGGACTGTGATCGTTTCCAGTCGGTCCGTGGTACGTTGCGTGGCAGGATCGAAACGACGAATGGCTTCAATCTCGTCACCAAAGAACTCGACACGGATTGCGGCCTCACTACCAGGAGGCCAAAAATCGATGATGCCGCCGCGCCGACTGAATGAGGCCGGATGTTGCACGAGCGGAGCCGCAGCGTAACCGCTTTCGGTGAGAAACTCCAGCAGCAGCATTGGTCGGAGCTCTCGACCGGCCCGCAGCGTCAGGCTACGCGCGTCGACTGTTGTTGGTTGAGGAAGAAGCTGGGTGAGGCCACGGGCAGGAACAATGAATACCCCTGACGTCGCGTTACGTAGCTGGGCAAGGAACCAGGTACGGTCAGCGGCAAGCGAACGATCTTGGGTGAAGATATCGTAGGGGAGCGTCTCCGGAGCCTGCCAAGAGATGACGGGGAACTCCGGAAGAAGCTGAGCGATGGCATACGCGAGATCATCCGCATGATTTTGGCGCGGGACGACGACTAGAGGCTCGCCGCTCCGCACGGCCAATGCTGCGATGAGCGCTGGCCGAGCTGCAGGGGGGACCGCATCAGCTACCACGCACCGGCGCAGCCGCAAGGTGGAAGTAAGGCTGACTATGGAAGGAGCAGAGATTAGTTTCCCAAGAACGTCGGTCTGGATCATCTCGGCAATCGACAGTGCGTTGTAGGACAATATCGAACACCCCGCCCCGCATCACAGGGAGGGGTAAAAGGGCATACCATCCAACGATACCACATTGAGGATAGGGCGACGATGCGATTCCGCAACATGCCGGCGCGTTTTGGCCTTTTGGTTGGGGCGGCGCTGGGTATGCTGATCGGGTTCAATATTGCGCGTCACTGGTCTTCTGAGGAGGATCTCATTGTTCGCATCGAGCCGATGTCGACCCCGTCGGTCATCATCGTCTATGTGACCGGGGCGGTTGAGCGACCCGGACTCTACACCGTGCCGAGCGATGCAAGGGTGGCCCAAGCCGTTGAGCGAGCTGGTCCACGTGTCGAGGCGGATCTCGCGAAGATTCCGATGGCCGAGCGCTTGCGGGACGGGCAGACGGTGGAGGTGCCGGTCCGACAACGGCCCGATGTGCAGGTGACACCGGGTGCCACAGGTGAGGGTATGCCGAGCCAGGCTGGCCCTGTTCCTCAAGAAGAGAAGATAGACGTGAACCGTGCCACCGTCGCGGAGCTGGAGCGCTTGCCAGGGGTAGGGCCAGCGCTCGCCCAGCGTATCGTGGCGTACCGCGAAGAACATGGACCGTTTCGATCGATTGAGGAACTCGCCGAGGTGCCCGGAATCTCCGCACGAATGGTTGCCGAATGGGCCGACCTGGTCACGGTGGGGAGTCCTACCGAATGACCGGTGCGTGGCTCGGGCTCGGCTTCGTGCTCGGCGTCTTAGCGGAGCAAAGCAATCCGCTCAAGTCCCTCGTCTTCGTGATCAGCCTGGTGATGAGTTGCTGGCTGATCGGGCGCCACGGCTGGCATCTGGTTCGCATTGTTGGTGTTCTCCTTGTCGGTTTCGTGTTGGGGGTTGTTCGCTATCAAGTACTTCCCGTTCCGCCAGCGGAAGGGACGAGCGCGAGTGGAGTGGTGCTCACTGTGGCTGGCGATGGCTCCGAAACACTGGAGGTCGTCATTCTCCGTGATGATGGACAACTTGTAGGTCTTACGGTGGACGATCCTACAGCAGTGGAGGTTGGTCAACGTGTTGTCTGGCAGGGCGTCTATCGCCCGGGGCGGAGCACTGTAGCTGGGATAGGGGTCGTGGGGCAGTACGAGGTTGAGGCCTTCGAGGCCGAGCAGGAACGGGCATTTTGGCCTCTTTTGGCGTTGCGTCGTTGGGTGCGGGGCGCAGTACTGCGCGTGGTGCCAGAACCGAGCGGCTCGCTCACGCTAGGAATTTTGACCGGTGACGACAGGGGTTTGGCGGCCTCAACCCGAGAAGTGCTTCGTCGGTCAGGACTCTCACATCTCACCGCTGTCAGTGGTTGGAACGTTGCGGTTGTGACGGCGGTGGTAGAAGGGGTTGTGGCGCGGCTTAGCCCTTGGGTGTGGCTACGTTGGGTGGGTATCGGGACAGCTGTGTGGGGTTATGCGGTCCTCACCGGACTAGAGCCGCCGGTGCAACGAGCAGCGGCGATGGCGACACTTTACCTTCTTGCCCGCTGGCGCGGCTGGCCGCGGGAGCCGATTTCGGCGCTCGGCTGGGCAGTGGTGGGGTTGTTGCTCGTTCGTCCAGAGTTGGCGTATTCCCTGGCGTTTCAGCTCTCAGCGATCGCGACGTTTACGCTAAGTGCGATGCGACTTGGGGAGACAAAGGAGAGGCAGTGGAAGGAGTTCCTGCTCGTCCCGGTGGCGGTGCAACTTGCCGTAACGCCGCTTCTCTTGTTGCGCTTGGGAACATTCTCACTCGTTGCACCGCTCGCGAATGCACTGGTGGAGCCCATCATGCCATGGTTGTTGGTCGCCGGGTTGCTGGCGCTTTTGGCAGCGGTGATGGGTTCGCTGGGTACAGTGTTCGCCATTCCGGCGTGGGTTCTGGGTCGATGGATTGTGTTGGTTGCTGAGTGGTTACTCCGGATTCCCGGAGTGAGTGGGGTGATGATCGAACCCCCGGTGTGGAGTGTCGTATGGCTGTATGCGCTTGCTGCTGGCTTGTGGCTCGCGTGGATTGACAGGGGCAGAAGTGACACGTAAAATTGCGGCTGGTACCGGCGCGGTGGCGCAAGCCGGTGTAGCTCAATTGGCAGAGCAGCGGTTTTGTAA
>DAOTWO010000270.1:0-3043 GCA_034435855.1 Thermomicrobium sp.
CCAGTGACCACCTCGCTCGAAGCGGTCAGCGTCGCACTGGATTGGTACCCGTGGTCGAACCATACTGGGCTCCTCATGGCACGCGAACGCGGGCATTTCCGTGACGTCGGACTGGATGTGACGTTGGAAGTGCCAGCGAACCCGGAAGACGTCTTAAAGTTGGTCGCCACTGGCAGAAACACGTTCGGCATTAGCTATCAGACGGACGTCCTGCTGGCACGAGCCGAAGGGATCCCGGTCGTCTCGATTGCCGCGTTGGTGCAGCATCCCCTCAATTCCGTCATGGCACTCGAAGGGAGTGGGATCACTCGCCCTCGCGACCTGGCCGGGAAAAAGGTTGGCTATCCTGGATTGCCCAGCGATGAGGCCCTCCTCGCAACGATGCTCGAGTTTGACGGCGCACGACTAGACGACGTCACACTCGTCAACGTCGGCTTCGAGCTCGTCCGAGCTCTCCTCAGTCGGCACGTTGATGCGGTCATCGGAGCCTACTGGGTGCACGAGTCGATCCTGATCGAGCAGCAAGGAGAACGGCCGGTTATTCTGCGTGTTGAGCAGTGGGGTGTCCCAGACTTCTACGAGCTCGTGATGGTCACAAGCGAGCAGGAACTGCGGGACCACGCTGAGCGCGTGCAGCGCTTTGTCCGCGCGATGATCCGTGGATACCAGGACGCGCAGGCGGATCTCGTAGCCGCGGTTGACCTCCTCGTCCGTGAGTACCCCGATACCAACCGCGCGTTAGAAGAGGAAGGGATCCGACGGCTTGCGCCGCTCTGGACAGAGGGGGTTCCAATCTTCGGCTGGCAGGAGGCGAAGCGCTGGACCGACTATGCGGCTTGGATGCAGCAGCGCGGCCTGCTGAGCACCGAGGTCGACCCCAATGCAGCGTTCACCAATCGCTTCGTGGAAGCGGCACGATGAGTCCCGCGGGCCAGCTTGCCCATCGAGCAACGCCCATCGCTGGCGCCGCTTTTGGCCGTCGGTGCTCGCTCCTCCGGCTTCGTGCCGGCCCAAGATCCCCGGTGCGCACACTCGGCTAAACGGCTCACCAGCACAGTCCGCATCGTTCCGTCTCATCCCGGCCGTTAGCGGGGCTGGGGCCGAGCCGAGCCGGCTCAGCCCCAGCGACTGCAGGGAACGGGTCGGATTACTGCAAACTCTTGATGTACTCCACGAGCGCGGAGAGGTTCTCCTCCTTCTGGAGCTCGGGGAGATACGGTTGGATGAAATTGGCCATCGAACCCTTGGGATACCCTGCGACGATTTTCGCATCAGGGTTCAGGATCGACTCGCGGAGGTACGCGTCGTCCACTGTCACCGTCGATCCATCTTCCAGCTTGACTTGCTTC
The DNA here is from genome assembly GCA_034435855.1 of Thermomicrobium sp. Taxonomy (GTDB): domain Bacteria; phylum Chloroflexota; class Chloroflexia; order Thermomicrobiales; family Thermomicrobiaceae; genus Thermomicrobium. The sequence goes on from DAOTWO010000270.1 coordinate 1,350, forward strand.
CCGTAGATCCCATTGAGTGCCGGCCCAATTCCCGCTTGGCCGGTCGTACTGTGGCAGGTATTGCAGGCGTACTTACCGAAGAGTTCCTTCCCACGTTGGGCAAGCTCTGCATTCACGTTCGGCGGCGGTGGTTTCTGCTCCTCTTGCCGACAGGCGGCGAAAACACCGAGAGAGACCACGGCGAGAACGACCAGCAGAACACGCGACATGACCCTCTCCCTTCGAACGCAACCCTCAACGTGACGTGAAGCACCTCTGTGCCCCACGATCACCGACCCTCATCGCACAACAACACGTGTCTCACACGAGGCCACGGGGTGGCGGTGGATCAGGAGGATCGCTGCGTCCCTGCGCCCAGCTGAGGCACGACGGACGCGGGGAGAGAGCGCGAAATTCCGCGAGTTCGCGGTGTGCTGAGTCAATGCAGGCTACTAGTGCCTGAGCCGAGAGGCGTTCGTCCCCAGCTGTCAGAGCGACCTCGTCATCCGGCGAGACATCGCGACCAGACACCACGTCGACAGCATGATGATGGTGGTGGGGATCGAATCCCCACGCAGAGTGCGTGTGAGGTGTCTCGGCACCGCACTGACAAACGATGACCGGCTGTGTCACACCGAGAAGGGCGCTGAGAAGGAGGCCGCTCGCCAACAGACGAAGTACTTTGTGGATAACCACATCCCAGCGAGGCATCGACAACCCAGTCTCACATTTACTATCTAGAGGATAGCGATCGTGGTGCAGTTGTCCATCGGGATTTCTTTGGCATTCTCCTCATCCACCGTGCGGCAACCAGTCACCGCTCACCTCCGGCAAAAGGGGCCACGGCGACGACCCCTTGGACCGACCGCATCGTCCGAGAGAAGGCCACACAGCACTGGCTCAAGAGAGGTCAAAGAGGGCGCTAGAGATGCACGTTGCACGCCCGGAACAGGAGAGTGTGATCCACCACAGCTCCTCGACAGCACGCAATACCGTCAGCTCACCGGGACGGACGTGTGCCGCTTATTGACGAACTCGGGACCGCCACGGACGCGATACCATCAGCTTACCGGGACGGACTCTGGGCAAGCTGCCACGCTCACCGCGCTCTTTGGTCTCGACGAGAAGGCAATCTCAAGCAATGTGAGCTCGTCGCTCGGTCATCTCCTGACATCCGTCGTCTTCCATCGAGAGACTCTCGGCGTGTCTCTCTGTACAACTGACACCCGCGCCTCGCCTCTCGTCGGAGAGCGAGCTCGTTGTCATGTTGACTGCTCACGCTTGTGCCCGGACAGTCTGTCGATTTCTCAGCGAAATTGCCGAGTCCGTGACACCGAACCAGGTCGAGTGCGAACAAGGAGCAACACGCATCAAGGCCTGAGGGGCTGAGTAAGCTGTTTTGGGCCAACAAGGAGCAACGACGAGCACATACCCCGCGCCATCGCTCACCCCAGCGCGAGCATCGCCTCGAGCGCCCGACGGGCCGGCTGCGCGATCTCTTCCGGCACGGTGATAACATGCTCGAAGTCACGCAGCGACTCGTAGACTTTCTCGAGTGTCACACGCCTCATGTACTGGCAGACTGCATCCTCCCGCACCGGGATGAACCGCTTGCCAGGTGCCTTCTTGTATAGCCGGTGCAGGATCCCGACCTCGGTTGCCACCACGAACTCCTGCGCCGGCGCCTGGGCGGCGTAGCGAACCATCCCCTCGGT
>DAOTWO010000271.1:0-2168 GCA_034435855.1 Thermomicrobium sp.
GTGTACGAGGGGGGTGGGGTGCTACGGGAACTCGGAGCGGAGGAGGAGTTGGAGGGTGGCGAGGTGCTGCCAGGCTTCCGCGTGAAGGTGAGTGACCTCTTTGCGGTGGATACGTGAAATGTTGCTCGTCTTCGTCGTGGTTGAAGATTCGGAGTGAGCCGGGCGGCTACCCCTTGCACTCACGCATGTACCTCGTTCGACGTTAGAGAGGATCATTAGGCAGTCCTGCACGCTCCTTGCGTGTTCCATTCGGAAGGCTGGCGCAACAGGGAGCGCTGGCTCGTCCTTAGCTGATTGGAACCAGGAGCAGTGGGACGGAGATCCGCTCGAGGAGGCGGGCAGCGACACTACCGGCGAGCCAGCCTGGCAATCCTGCTCGACCATGTGTCGTCATGACAACGAGGTCAGCTTCGGTGGTCAATCGGGCCAGTTCCTCGACGACATCCCCTTGTCGGACGGCAATGGTGACGGTCGTACCCGCTGGGGCGGTTGCAGCCACCTGCTGGAGTTCCTGCCCTGCCCGTTCCCGTTCGAGCTCCAAAAGCGCAGCGGTCGCGCTGGGTAGGAAGACGGCGGGAGCATTCTCGCTGAGACTCAGGCGCTCGAGTGTGGGGACAATCCGTGCCAGCAGCACACGAGCTGGAAGACAGCTCGCCAAATGCCAGGCAAGCGGTACTGCGCGCTCGCTTTCGAGAGATTTATCGAGCGGGACCAGGAGGCGCTGGATGTTGACTGGCTGTAGCGCCCGGTGACGGTCGCGAACAGCGCGCACGACAAGCGTGGGGAGTTCCGCCTGCTGGAGGACTTGCTGCGCGATACGACCGAAGAGCAGCCCGCGCAGACCTCCATGACCGTGATTGGTGAGGGCAAGGCCGTCGACCTCGAGTGCGCGTGCTTGACGTGCGATGCAGGCTGCCACCGCCTCGCGATCGGCGGAGACGATGACAATGCGTGTCGCGATGGTGTGGGTCGCAAGTTGTCGGGAGATGTCCTCCAGATAGCGAGCGGCTTCTTCGGCGGTGGCCAGGTGCGGCTCGCCGTGCACCCGCTCGGGTGGCGCGGGTTCGAGGACGTGGAGGAGAATGAGTTCCCCGCCACACTGCCGCACGATACCGGACACGATCGGCACGATCTGCTCAGCCAGGCGTGAACCATCGAGCGGAACAAGGATGCGGGAGAAGGAAGGAGCACTCATGAGACACCACCAGCAAAGGTTGTCCAGAGCAGGAAGAGATTCAGAGTAATGATGAGGGCAGCCAGCACACTGGCCAGCACCGTGGTGAGGCGACGGTTCACCAGTTCCCCCATCAGGCGGCGATCGGCCGTGAAGAGAATCAGCGGAATGAGCGCGAATGGAATGCCGAAGCTCAAGACCACTTGGCTGATGACCAACGTGCGTGTGGGATCCAGCCCAAGGGCAATCACCACCAATGCCGGAAGCATCGTGATTCCCCGGCGGAACCAAATGGGGATGGTGCGGTGAAGAAACCCCTGCATGACAACTTGCCCGGCCATGGTGCCAACGGTCGAGGAGGAGAGACCGGAGGCCAGGAGCGAAAGGGCAAAAGCCGTGCTAGCCAATGGGCCCAGAAGCGGCTCGAGCGTGCGGTGCGCTTCTTCGATCGTCCCCACCTGTGCCAGCCCGCGCGCATGAAAGGTTGAGGCCGCCATCACCAGCATGGCAGCGTTCACCAGCCCAGCGATGCCCATCGCAATCACCACGTCCAGAATTTCAAAACGGAAGATGCGGCGCGCTTCCTCCGCTGACCGCGGCACGATCCGATGTTGTGTCAGCGCCGAATGAAGATAGATCACGTGGGGCATGACGGTTGCTCCCAAGATACCAGTGGCAAGGAGGACGCTTTCCGGCCCAGCAAAGCGCGGAATCACCACGTGCGTCGCGATTGCTCCCCAATCGGGCTTCTCGAGGAGCGTTTCCAGTACATAGCAGCCAGCGATGACTCCCACCAAACTGGTGATCACCGCCTCGATCGGCCGGTGCCCATACCGCTCCAGGGCGAGGATCGCGAACGTCGTCAGACCGGTCAAGAGCCCACCGACGAACAGCGGGAAATGAAAGAGGAGGGCAAAGCCAAGCGCTGCGCCCAGGAACTCCGCCAGATCGGTTGCCATCGCCACGAGCTCAGCCACCACCCACATGCCCCAGG
>DAOTWO010000272.1:0-7895 GCA_034435855.1 Thermomicrobium sp.
CGCTGAGCTACACCGGCCTTGAGAGCCCACGCCGGGACTCGAACCCGGGACCTCAATCTTACCAAGATTGTGCTCTGCCTCCTGAGCTACGTGGGCCCAGGCTTGACACTACCCGTCAGTATAGCCAGTTCCTGTGACTGTTGCAAGAAGTGTGCCCGCGTAGACCGGCCCGAGTCGTCTAGCGCTGGTCTTTGCGTATCGTCAACACTACACCCCCCAAACGCGCACTTCCCTTCCACTGTAATTGTCCGCAACACCAGTCGATTGGGATTCCTGCCCGCCTCACCTCAGCGAACCCCAGACACGTTTGTTGGGTAGCCGGTCACCGTCTCCTCCTATCACTCCGTCGTGTGTCATCCTCATCTCAGCAGAAGCGACTGCCCCGCATCGGCAGCATGCAGACCAGTGCTCGCCTACTCCACCCGAGCAGCGTCCGGATGACAGTCTGCAGCACTCTGAGCTCAACCTGAAATTGCGAGCACCGCCGCTCCCCGCACGCGTCCAGTGCGGAGATCCTCGAGTGCTTGATTTGCGTCCGACAAAGGATACAGCTGTACTTGGGTACGTACGGGGACTTGCGGAGCCAGCTGGAGGAACTCTTCACCGTCCTGCCGTGTCAGGTTGGCGACCGATCGGACGACGCGCTCTTCCCAGAGCAGCGCGTACGGGAAGGACGGGATATCGCTCATGTGGATCCCGGCGCAGACGACCACGCCACCCTTCTCCACTGCCCGCAACGCTTGCGGAACCAACGCCCCGACTGGCGCGAAGATCAGGGCAGCCTCAAGCGGCTCCGGTGGGAATTCGTCAGATCCGCCAGCCCACACAGCACCAAGAGAGCGAGCAAACGCTTGTCCCTCCACATCACCCGGGCGCGTAAAGGCATAGACGGCACGCCCTTGCCACACTGCGACTTGCGTCAGGATATGGGCCGCTGCACCAAAGCCGTAAAAGCCAAGTCGGCGTGCCCCCGCGGCGAAGCGCAGCGCGCGGTAGCCGATCAGTCCAGCACAGAGAAGGGGTGCCGCTTGCTCATCAGGATAGTCATCCGGAATTGGGAAACAATAGCGCTCGTCGGCGACGACGTACTCAGCATAGCCCCCGTCGAGTGTGTAGCCGGTGAAGCGGGCGCGATCACACAAGTTCTCGCGCCCGCTCTGACAAAATCGACATTCTCCGCACGTCCACCCAAGCCACGGCACACCAACGCGCTGCCCAATCTGGTAGCGCTCGGCACCGGGCCCCTTCTGAACCACTTCCCCGACGATCTGGTGTCCAAGGATTAACGGGAGCTTCGGGTTCGGCAGTTCTCCATCCACAATGTGCAGATCAGTACGGCAGACTCCACAAGCACGAACACGGAGGAGCACCTGCCCCGGACCAGGCTCGGGAATGGGAAGCTCCCGCAAAACAAGCGGTTGCCCTGGCCGTTCCAGGATCATTGCCCGCACGGCTACAACTCATCCTCCGGCACAAAGGCTACAAAGCGGCAGAAAGCGGCCTCGCCGCCTTTAAAGCGCCACGGGAAACAGCCCACCATGACGCGTCGATCCAGCACCTTGTCGATTTCACCCCCCGCGTTCTCAATGTGGATGACACCATGGGGAAAGAGGTGAAAGTGCATCACTTGGTAGTCTCGGTCCGGCAAAAGTTCGTCGATCCGTTTCCCATGTTTTGCTTCAAGCTCCGGTATCAGATCTGCTCGGATTTTCCGAATCACTGTGTTGAACGGATGATCTGCCGATGCACAGTCAACAGCCAGCCAAGCGATCTTGCGCTGGAGCACCCACTCTGCAAAAGCACGCGTTGGGCCCGGATGTTTGATGAAATATCGTGTCTCGTCTGGTTGCCGGAGCGCAGGGTCAGTGGCCCAGTCACTCGGGTAGTAATGGTGATACCCCGTATGGATCACCAAAATGTCACCCGGTTGAATGGTGATTCCGGTGTCTTGCTCCCACTGTTCAAAGTGTTCCGGCCCGTAAATGTCGTAGTCACCAATACCGTAGCGTGTCAGATCGACGATGCACGCCCAACCCACCAGCTTGCTCAGCGGGATTGAGGCGATGTCCTCACCACCAGTAATAAAGTGCAGCGGAGCGTCCAGGTGGGTCCCCACGTGCAGAGTCGAGGAGATCCACTGCCCCCCAGCTCGCTCGAACGCCACCCGCTTGATCCACTTGACCGTCGGGCCCTCGTAAAGGGCAAAACCCGGCGTGTGAATATCCCAGTCTTGAGAGAGATCCAACACACGGCAGCGCGCGAGATCAACCACCATCAGTCTGACGTCCTTTCCCCGATTTCACTTTCGGGAACGGCTGGCAAACCGTTCCGAAGGTCCTCCCTCCCCCAGGGCGACACCGCTGTTGGGAAGGAAAAGCCGAAGGCAGGAGCCCCACTTCGCTCACTCTTCAACAAAGGCAACGGCACGACAGAACGCTGCCTCACCACCCTTGAACAACCAGGGGAAAACACCAAGCGTCAGTCGGCGGTTATGGAGTTCCTTCCGCCCAATCTCCCCACCAAGATTCTCGACATGAATGCAGTCATGCGGGAAGAGCGCATTGTGTGTCAACTGGTAGTGTTCCTCGGGAAAGAGCTCGTTGAGCTTCTCGCCAAACTTCCGCTCGCAGATGGCACGCACCCGCTTCCACTGCTCAAGACCACCACGCCCCAGGAACCGGCCAATCGGCAGATTCATCGGGTGATCGGTTGAGACCATGTCCACACCCCAAATTTTGATCTTCTTCGCAATCAGCCAGTCGACGATCGAGGGATGCGGGCCAGGATGGCGGAGTAGGTACTTTTCTTCGTCCGGCTGCTCACCGAACTGAGCATACCGGTGCCAGCCGGTGTGGATGAACAGAATATCACCCTCGCGGACTTCTACCCGCTCCTCAATCATCTCCGGCGTGAAGATATCGAGCTCGTCCAGCACGTCCGAGAGATCGACGATGACTCCCGGACCGTAGAGCCACTCGAGAGGAATCTGATCGATCGTCTTGCCGCCCGTGATGAAATGCCGCGGCGCGTCAAGGTGCGTCCCCATGTGGTTTGAGGTCATGATGTACTGGGCGTTGACCCCGTGTTCCGCCTTGCGCTTGATGTACTTCACCTCGAACGGCGGATAGAACGGCCAGAACGAGACCTCCTGATTGAGCGGCTGTGAGAGGTCATAGAGCTTCACGGTACCCATGGCACTCATCCCTTCCCTTCACCGAAAACCGGTTCTGAATCCTCCGCTGGCGATAGCTCGTCCGTGCTCTGACAACCCTGCCGACGGAACGACTGGGGTCCCGATCAGCGCACAGGATGTGTTGGCCTGCCGTCACGATGACTCGGGATGCGTCATGCGCCAGAGCTGGTCAGGATCGAGCGGCATCCGGGTGATCCGCACGCCGAACGGTCGCAGCGCGTCTTCGACCGCCGCTGCGACGACCGCGGGCATTGGAATCGCCCCTGCCTCACCAACCCCTTTCACCCCGAGTGGGTTGAGGGGCGACGGCGTTTCTTGATGAGCCACCTCCATCCGCGGGATTTCCATCGCGGTCGGGATCAGGAAATCCATGAAGCTGGCATTGAGGAGCTGTCCATTCTCATCGTAATACAGCTTCTCATAAAAAGCTCCGCCGATACCTTGGGCGATCCCACCGTGCACCTGCCCCTCGACGACCATCGGATTGATCATCTTGCCGCAGTCGTGCACGACCCACAGCTTGCGGAAAAACAATTGGCCCGTCTCGATATCGACTTCCACAAGGAGGCCGACGGCGCCGCTCGCCCAGGTCGCATGTGGCGGCGAGTAGTACTCGGTCGCCTCGAGTGTCGGCTGCTTGCCGGGCGGGAGGGTTGGTCCGGTCCAAGGGCGTGGTCGCACGACCAGATCTCCGGCGTAAGCGTACCGCAACGGATTCGCAAGCTGTGCAAGCTGTGCCCAGGTAAAGCCCCGCTCCGGCGCACCACGAACGTAGACTCGTCCATCTTCGACCACAAGGTCCTCTACCGCAACCTCCAGCTCCTCGGCAGCAAGTTGCAACCCCTGTTCGCGCACCTTGCGCGCTGCAAGGGCTACCGCACTCCCGCAGACCACAGCGCTGCGGCTCGCGTAGGTGCCTGAACCGAACTGGAAGTGCGCGGTGTCCCCTTCGAACACCTGGACCGATCCGACCGGCACCTGGAGCTCCTCGGCGACGATTTGCGCAAGGACTGTCTTATGCGCCTGCCCCTGCTGCGGCATGCCAGTCGCCACGTACACCTGACCCGTCGGTTCAACCCGGACCGTGGCACCTTCGTACGGGCCGATCCCAGTACCCTCAACATAGCACGCAATCCCAACGCCCACGAAGCGACCTTCCGCCCGCAGGCGCGGCAGCTCCTCACGCACCAGCCGGTCATAATCCATCTGTTGCAGTAAGAGATCAAGCATTCCGGGGTAATTACCACTGTCGTAGCGAGTCGGCGCTCCGTCTTGGAAGATCAGGCCGACATCGTACGGAAACTCGTGCGGTTGGATGAAGTTGCGTCGCCGTACCTCTGCGCGATCCAGCCCCAGTTCGTCAGCCACGCGATCCAAAAGGCGTTCCATCACAAAGGCAGCATGGGGGCGCCCAGCACCGCGATAAGGACTCACTGGCACGGTGTTGGAATACACAGCGCGGAACTCGACGTGATAGTTGGGTACCTTGTACGGACCAGGGAGTTGGCACGCCGTGATGATGGGGACGATGATCCCATATGGCGTGTAGGCCCCTGCGTCGTGCAGGAAGCGGTCGCGAATCCCGAGGATGCGCCCCTCGGCGTCCACCGCGATCTCCGCGTCGTGGATTTGTAGACGCTCGTGATTGGTACCCACGAAGTGTTCCAAGCGGTCCTCAGTCCACTTGATCGGGCGCCGCAAGGTGAGTGCAGCGTAGGGGACCAGCACTTCTTCTGGATACACCATGATCTTGCAGCCAAAGCCGCCCCCGACGTCCGGCGCAATCACCCGCACCTGCGTCGGTGCGAGTCCAAAGAGTGCTGCCAGTGCATTGCGGATCACGATCGGCGCCTGGGTCGTGTCCCAGACTTCGAGCACACCTTCCACGTCATTCCACACGGCAACGATGGCCCGGGTCTCGATCGGCATCCCAGCACTGCGCTCGATGATGAGTCGCTCTCGGAAAACATGCGCCGCACGGGAAAAGGCACCCTCTGGATCGCCGACAATGCCGACGTAGTGCGCCGCAACGTTGGTTCCGAGTTCCTCGTGGACAAGCGGTGCACCAGGCTGGACGGCACGCTCGATGTCCACGACCGGCGGAAGCTCCTCCCATTCCACCACGATCGCCTCCACCGCGTCCTCGGCAAGGTAGCGACTCTCCGCGATCACCATCGCCACCGGCTCGCCGACGTGATTCACCTCGTCCTTGGCCAATGCATAGCGTGTGTATGGATGGGTGAGATCTGGATGCGGGATCAGCAACGGCATGCGCCGCTGGCACGGCCCGATGTCCGCATACGTCCAGACCGCGACCACACCTGGCATCTCGCGCGCGGCACTGACATCAATTGACCGGATCCGCGCATGCGCAAGCGGGCTACGCAGGAACGCCACGTGGAGCTGTCCAGGAAGATCGATATCGTCCGTGTATCGTCCACGACCGGTGAGCAGCCGTGGGTCTTCCGCACGCTTGATCGGTTCTCCAAAGATTCGGGTCGGCATGGGAAAGCCTCCTACCCTCAGGACTGTCGCATGAGCTGTGCCGCATAGCGTGCTGCTTCAACGATATTCTGGTAGCCGGTGCAGCGGCACAGATTCCCAGAGATCACCTCACGAATCTCCTCTTCGGTCGGATTGGGATGTTCCGCCAGGAAAGCCTTGAGGACCATAAGCATCCCCGGCGTACAGTACCCACACTGCAGACCATGTTTTTCCCAGAATGCGAGCTGCAGCGGATGGAGCTCCGACTCGCTTGGCGCGAGCCCCTCAACTGTCTCAATCGCATGCCCGTCCGCTTGCACGGCCAGCAAGAGGCAACTGCGTACCGGCTCTCCATCAAACAGGACGGTGCAGGCACCACAGACCCCATGCTCACAACCAACATGGGTCCCGGTCAAACCGAGTTCGTGGCGCAAGAAGTCCGACAACAGCAAACGCGCTTCAACCTCACGTTCATACGGGACACCATTCACCACCACACGGATCACCCGACGTTCTGTTCCCACGGCTGTCATTGTCGCGCTCCCTCCCGCGCGCGCTCGGCCGCCAGGGCCAGGGCCCGCTCCGCTAACACACCAGCCACGTATCGCCGGTACTCTGCCGAGGCGTGGATATCTCCAGCTGGATCGATCTCACCACGCACCGTTGCCGCTGCCGCTCGCCAAGTCTCTGCACTCACCGGCTGACCACGCAGTCCAGCCTCAGCAAGACGAGCTCGTACCGGCCGTCCACCAACACCAATAAAGCTCAAACGTGCCTCGGTGACCGTCGTGAAATCCTCCGCAAGGCTCACGACTGCCCCCACCCCAACCAGCGCATAGTCGCCATGCCGGCGCGCTACCTCCAACCACGCGGTACCAGTGCGCGCCGGAAGGGATGGAAATCGCACTTCCGTCACGAGCTCATCGGGCTCGGCAGCCGTCGTTAACAGATCGAGAAAGAAGTCCTCCGCCGGCACGAGGCGTTGCCCGCGTCGGCTCGTGAGCTGAACCGTTCCATCGAGTGCCATCAACACTCCAGGGAGCTCGGCAGCTGGATCCGCATGCGCGACGCTGCCACCCACCGTTCCTCGCGTCCGGATCGGGAGATGCCCCACCCAGCGAATCGCCTCGGCTAAGAGCGGTGTGTGTTCGGCAACGAGCGGCGACCGTTCCACAGCACGATGCCGTGTCATCGCCCGCACCACGATCGCACCGTTGTCGAACTCAATCCCGGACAGCTCGTGCAGTCCGTTCAGATCAATGAGAAGGCTTGGCCGTGCCAGGCGCATGTTCAACATCGGGATCAAGCTCTGGCCACCGGCGAGCGGTTTGGCTTCGTCAGCCGTTTCAGCCAGAACCGCCAATGCCTCCTCCAAACTCTGTGGCGCGTAGTACCGAAAGCGCGGTGGCTTCATCGCGCATACCCTCCACTCACGCCCTCATCGTAACCCAATCGGCTCCGCTCCAAACCAGCGCTGTACACTCTCCAGTGAAGGGAGAACCCTCCAGTGCTGCTGCAAGTCGATCTGGTTGCGAGTCCTGTCTTGCCCCTGATGAACGGTACACCGCGGACATTTAGAGTCGCGGCCACCTATCCGCGGGCAGCGTATTTCACCGATACTGCTCACTGGATATCCTTGGTTGTCCCCGGCGCCTTGCTGCCCCCTGACGGTATTCGAATTGCGACCCCCATGGACCTTCGAGTTCTTTTCAGCCACGTCGATGAACTTCGCATCGGGAATGGTGCATTGGCGTTCCCGGACGCAAGACGGCTGTCGATCTCTCCAAGATGTCGCCACTGGAACCCGAAACCCCGCCTCACTCGTTCTTGCAGGCAGGAACTCCACGCAGCCGCTTGCCAAATGGTTGAGGATCTGCTCGTCACACTCCCGCAGGAAGACCCAAGTGTTGGACTCGTCCTCCACTCTGCTCTGTCGATGTTCGATGAACTCACCCGTGCCCTGGCCAACGGTCACCAGAGCGAAGTCATTACTCACACACGCCGCCTCGCGGGACTCGGGCCGGGACTCACACCTCTCGGTGATGATCTTCTTCTCGGCTGTTGCCTGGCCTTGACCATATTGGCACAAGAGCCAGCTCCGGACCATGACTGGCTGGCACTTCGCGGGCTGCTGGCTCGCATTGCCGCTCCAGCGACAACCGCCCGGAGCGCGGCCTGGCTCCGTCAGGCGGGGAATGGCGAATTTGCCCGCGAACTC
>DAOTWO010000273.1:0-4815 GCA_034435855.1 Thermomicrobium sp.
CCGTAGTTTGCGCTGTAACCGCAGGTCGTCGAGACACCAATTCGCTCACCACGCTGATTGAGGACTGCATCATACTGCCACAGTGCATAGCGCGGTAATGGCCAATCAATGAACTTGGCCCGGCGGCCAGGGGGTTCAGTAAACATGGTTCGGATAGCCCGCGTCACGTCCTCGCCATCCCAGACAAGCGTCACCTTGACGCGGTGCGGCTCAGTCGCCATCCGCTCGAGCGCCGCCCGCCCAACGAAGTCATGGTCAAACTTCACGAGATGTCCATATCCCAAATCCCACGGGGTGAAGTAGTAATCTTCGATGTTCGGCGAGTAGAAGCTACCACCGATCGATCCAATCGCTTCCTCACTCGTCGCTGGCAACCACTCACGATAGGACCGGAGTTCTGGGCTTGTATAGATTGCTGGTACGGGTGAGGGGATCCAGCCCACGCCCTCGATACCGCTCGTGATATAGGCCTTCGCGCCAACGCGCCGGAGGCCGTACGTTTGCCCGGCCTCGAGAATCGCGTCACGGACCGCCTCCCGGTCTTCCCACGGGCCGAAGAGCTCAGCACCGGGGACTCCAGCCATGCCGTGGCGCAAGAAGAATACACGGCGACCAGCAATCGTTATCTCGCCGATACGGAAATACTTCACCTCCGGCAACGGCCCACCGTTCAGTTCTTCGAGCAATGCTGGCGCCTGTGGACCTTGGAGCTCGAATCGGTACACCGTTCGTGGTCAATTTGGGTCAACAACTGACCAGGCGTCTTTCTCGACCGTCACGTTGTAATCACTAGTCCCCGCGTGATACTGCACCCAATTATTGATGCCGGGACGCGAGACTAACTTGAGACGACCATCGGGCAGATAGAAGAGAATGCCATCGCCGATCACAAAACCCTCAGGACTACAAGCGACCAGCTGCTTGGCTTGCCCCGGGCGGAAATTTCAAAAAGAGTTGACCCCAAGATGCTCGAGCAGGAGCACAGCGTCAGGGCCACTGAGATATCAGGGCCACTGAGATAAAGGTTTGTCATATGGTAGGACTGGTCGAAGAGCGCGACAGATTCACGCCACGCGTGCTGCTCGTCACGCCAGTTGGTGAATTCTGGGGGAAGATCTGGGAAAGTTCCGAGAAGCGTCAACGGCTGGTTGTAGAGATGATCGACGATATTTGGGATCTGATCGAGGAGCGCCAGGAGACTCAGGGCTCGTGCTGATGACATCTACTGATCCCTTTCGCTCCTGCTTTCGCTCCTTGCCCAGGGCGTCTAGGGAGTTGGTCACGTCGCGCAGCGCCCAGGCTACTTCAGCGTTTAATTTACGATGTTTATCAGGAGGCGTCAACTCGATAGTTCCGCTATGCCGAACACCTGGACACCGCTCCTTGCATTTCGAGGACGTGCTGCAAGGATGTTCTTCCATGCGCGAGCAGCGAGCGCACTTGGTTGACGTGCCGATCCGGCCGGTCAGTTCACTACTCCCGCGCACGACATCGCTCAGGTGTCTCCAGCACACCGAGTCGGTTCAGGACTTCAGTGATGACGAGCGGTCGCTCTCAGTGCCTCAGAATCCGCCGCGCGAACCCACGCGCGGAACGACAGACGTAGCTCCGCGCATCGTTCGGATCACCACCGATGTACACCGGCCAATCGGGGTAACGACAGGCCGGTAAGGTGCGTGAGACAGGTTCAGTCTGGTAGAGGGTGATCCCTGCATCCGGCGGCTGGCCGCGTTCGACCCAACGTTCCAGGACGGTGAGCCAGTCGGCCTGGCTAGGTGCATTGCCGCCACGGTGATTCGCCCCCGGAACGACATAGAGGCGAGCAAACGACTCGACCATCTCCTCGCCTAGGCTTTCCTGCACACGCTGGAAATACTCAATCCCGGCGAAGGGACTCTGCGCATAGTCGGCCATGTATTCGACCAGGAGAAGTTTCCCACCCCGTGCTGCAAAACGCGAGAGATCGGGGTCGGTCGAATCGACGATGGCGGAGACCTGGATGATTCGCTCGCGCCAGCGCGGGTCTTCCGGATCGAAGTGATAGGTCTGGAACGCTGGATCGCGGACAATGGCGTAGCGGACGAACTGTGCACCGAAGTTGACAATGATCGGGCCATCAGGATCGATGCCTGGCGGCTGCACCGCTGGCGGTGGTGCAGAGCCCATGACCCAGAGATCCCAGCCGCCAGGGAGATCCTCATTGCCAGAGGGCCAGCCAGGATAAGAAGTGACACCGTTCGCGAGCGGGTAGGAGAGCTGCAAACGTGAGCGTAGTAGCCGCACCGCAGCGATTTGCGCCTGGGTCAAACCAGGCTCCCCGGGACTCGATGCACAGCAGAGTGCCGCAACGTCAAAGTCACACGCTGTGTAGTCAATCAACAAGCCATCCAGTACCGCTTCACAACCACCACAGGCCTCACGCTGCGCCTGGGCAAGGAAGCGGATCTTTCCCGCATCCATCCAACCGCCATTGAGGAGCACACGACCCATGCGATTTCCAGCGAGCTGAAGCAACGTGAAGTTAAGAACTAGAACAATACTCAGCACACCATCGTAGTCCTCCGGGAACCGTTGGGCGACGGTGAGCGCCTCACGACCACCCTGCGAAAGTCCGGCGAAATAGGTACGTTCTGGCTCCGCACCATAAAACCAACGCATGATTGTGACGGCCACATCACGCGTCTTCTTGAGCGCAGCATAACCGAAGTTCTCAAGCGCCTCGTCCTTGAGTGCGAACGCCGCGTTCATTCCCTGGTGGCCAGAATCGCTCCCGAACGTGGCATATCCTCGGGCTAACGGCACCAGAGCGTCCGGCGGAGCTCCTGGTGCTGGTTCTGTCCCACTCGGAACGAACCCGTTGTAGCGACCGCCCCCGACATGAAGTGCCCGCCCGTTCCACACAGCCGGGAGGTTGACCCGGAAACGGATGGGCGGCGCGGTCGGATCGACCGGCTCGATCTCTCCCTCGATGCGACAATAGGCTGGCAGCCGCTCGCTCGCAGGGACGACCTCAGCCATCACGAGGTGCGCGCCGCGTGTCGGCAGCGCGATCGCCTCCGCAACGACCCGCTGGCCGATCAGCATTGCGCAGCGTCGCTCGAGTTGCACCTCATCCATCCCCATTCTCCTCTCTGAAATCTGCAGGACGGGCAAATCCGCCTGATTAGGCTGCTCTCCGTCTGGGAACACCTTGCAAGTCATGCTGGGTGTCCAAGCCGAGGCAGGCAAGGTCATTGTTCAGGACTGAAGAACAAAGGTGCTCTGGCTCTTCGCCAGGGCACCGTCCTCGATGGGGGATGAAGACTGATCCTCTGGATAAGCAGCGGCGTGAGGCTCCTACGGTGTCGAGATGGCGAGCTCCTTGCCGGTGATGAACTCCAGGAGCGCCGGTGTACCGTCCTCAACCGCGCGGAGTGCCCGCTGGAGAGCTGGGACGATCTGGCCCGGCTCCGTCACGCGCTCACCGAAACCACCCATGGCCCGGGCGAATGCCGCATAGTCGCCGCTGATATCAGTGGCGCGGTACTTCTCGGTCGCCACGGGCATCACGGGAAGCTCGATGGCCATCGAAAAGTTGTTGAAAAGGATCGACAGAATCGGAATTCGCTCCCGTACTGCGGTTTCAAAGTCCATCCCGGTCATGCCGATCGCTGCATCGCCCCAGACGTTGACGCAGAGCATGTCCGGTCGGGCGAGCTTGGCACCCATGGCCAAACCGAGCCCGTAGCCTAGTTGAGTGGATTTGCCCCAACCGAGGTAGGTCAGTGGCCGCTTGGCAATCCAGAAGGGGGAAAGTTGGTCGCGTGGACTGCCAGCATCGTGCGTGATGATCGTGCGTTCGACGTCAAGTGTCCGCATGAGTTCCCAGATCACGCGGTACGGTGTGAGGGGAACTTCGTCGGACGTCAGCTTGGGCATCCACTGAGCAAGCCAGGTCTCACGGACACGCTGAATCTCAGCTGCGACCTCCGGCAAGCGCCCACGCGGCTTCCCGCCGAGCCGCTCACTGACCGCTTCGGAGAGTGCCGCGAGGGTGAGCTTGGCATCACCCAGAATGGCATGACTCACCGGGACGTCCTTGTTGAGGTCGGCCGCATCGAGCGTGGCGTGGACGATCGTTTTCCCCTCGTACGGAATGCGCACGCCGTAGTTCGTCTTGGTGAAGCTGCAGCCGATGCCAAAGATAACGTCGGCCTCACGCAGGAAATGTGAGACCGTCGCCGGATAGGCCCGGCCGCCAGCACCGAGCGCGAGCGGATGATCCTCCGGAAAGGCGCTCTTCCCTTGAAGACTCGTGCAGACCGGTGCCTCAAGGAGTTCCGCGAGTGCCCGGAGCTCCTCCCATGCTTGGGCATAGTGGACACCTTGCCCGGCATAGATGACCGGCCGCCGGGCGGCAACAAGCACGGCCGCCACCTCATCGACCGCGACCGGATCTGGGGCGACGCGCACCCGCGGAGCAGGGCGGTAGTCAACCGGGCCGTTGAACTCTTCCTGGACAAGATCACGCGGGAGTTCGATCACCACCGGACGCGGCCGGCCGTTCTTGAGCTGCGTCCAGGCCCGGCGCAGGGCGTTCGGCACCTCACTGGGCAACACGACCTGCTCGACCCACTTCGCAATCTCGCGGAAGTTCAAGAGTGCGCTGAAGTTCGGCGGCAGGTTCATGATTGGGCGCGGATAGCCCTCAGGTAAGAGCAGCACTGGAACGCTATCGGCATAGGCCTGGGCAACCGCGCCGAAGGCATTCTCCGTTCCCGGACCGTGCTGCATGGCGAAGACGCCAATACGTTGGCCCGAGGTGACGCGGCTCAT
>DAOTWO010000274.1:0-2505 GCA_034435855.1 Thermomicrobium sp.
CTCGCGTACGGTGCATTTCTCGTTGCACCGGCACTGACCTTTGCTCCACTGGGTCGGCTCGTCCGTGTGCCGTTCTTGGAGATTGAAGCCATCGCTGGCTGGTCAACCAGCCTTTTTGTCTGGACATTCATTGACCCGGAGCGAGTGAGAGGGCCGCTCGCGATGCTCGTCGTGCTGCTTCCGCTCCTCGTGAGTGTCTCGTCCATCTTCACCCTGCTCAGTGCTGCGGTAGAACTCCGCTTGGCAGCTCGCCGCGCCATTCTCCCAGATCCCCTCCGGGCACGCCGACGGGGGTATGTGCTTGGCCTTTTCTCCGTTGGCTGCCTGTTGCTCCACTCGCTGGGAGCACTCACGGCGATTAACGTGGGGTTGCTCGCGCTCATTGCGCTCCTGGTTGAACTCTTGGTCATGACCTGGTTCGCCCCGGTACGAGAGATAGGAGACCAAAGCAGTGACTCGACTCGGGATCGACGTCGGCGGAACGAATACGGACGCGGTGCTCCTCGACCGCGGTGAGGTTATCGCATGGGCGAAACACCCGACGACTCCTGACGTTAGCAGCGGCATCGTCGCTGCGGTCCGGGACGTCCTTGCACACGCACCACTGGCACCACGTGAGATCAGCGCCGTCATGTTGGGCACCACACATTTCACGAACGCTGTTGTCCAGCGTCGTGACCTTGCCCGCATCGCGGTCATCCGCCTTGGACTGCCCGCAACCACCTCGATCCCGCCACTTGAGGACTGGCCCGATGATTTGCGTGAAACGGTGGCTGAACTCGCGGTAATCCTCCCAGGGGGTCATCAGTTTGATGGACGGGAAATCGCCCCACTCGATTGGCAGGCCCTTGAACAGCTCGCTCGAGAGTTACGACGACGGGGAGTCGACACAGCAGCAGTCACCGCTGTCTTTTCGCCTGCTGTCCCGACGCACGAGGACGCCGTTGCAGAGTTCCTCACCGCGCACGTCCCGGGGCTTCGCGTCACCCGTTCGCGGGACATCGGTCGGATCGGCCTGCTTGAACGGGAGAATGCTGCTGCACTCAATGCAGCGCTCGTTCCGCTCGCAGAACAGACAGTCCGCGCCTTTCAGCAGGCACTGAGCGAGCTTGGTCTCGAGGCTCCACTCTACCTGAGCCAGAATGACGGGACACTCATGACAGCCGAGTTCGCAGCTCGCTATCCGGTACTTACTTTCGCTTCTGGCCCCACCAATTCGATGCGTGGGGCGGCTGTCTTGAGCGGGCTCCGCGATGCGATCGTGCTCGACGTCGGTGGTACGACGACTGACGGTGGTGCGCTCGTCGGTGGCTTTCCGCGTGAGGCCTCATTCGCAGTCATGATCGGTGGTGTGCGAACGAACTTCCGTATGCCGGACGTCGTTTCGATTGGCCTGGGTGGTGGAAGCCTCGTGGGACCAGACGGCGCGACAGTAGGGCCACAGAGCGTCGGCTACCGCCTTAACGAGGAGGCGCGTGTCTTTGGCGGTTCGACACTCACTGCAAGCGACATCGCTGTCGCGGCTGGTCGTGCTCGCTTCGGCGATCCCAGCCGCGTCGCGCATCTTCCTCCGAATGTCGTCCGGCGAGCACTCACGACGATCGACCAGCGACTGAGCGAGCTCATCGATAGCTTGAAGACGACACCGGCAGCAGTGCCGGTTATCGTCGTTGGCGGTGGGAGTGTCCTCGTCCCTGATCACCTGGAAGGAGCAAGCGAGGTTATTCGTCCGCCACACGCTGCGGTTGCGAACGCGATCGGCGCGGCAATTGCGCAAGTGAGCGGAGAAATCGACCGGATTGTTTCTCTGGAGGGGCAAACACGTGAGGCTGCGCTCGCCGCGGCCTGCGCCGATGCCCGCCGTGCCGCCATCGCGGCGGGTGCTGACCCAGCCAGCGTCACGATCGTCGAGATCGAGGAGGTACCAATCGCCTATCTCCCGTCGAACGCTGTGCGAGTCCGCGTCAAGGCCGTGGGTGACCTGCGAGGAGGTTGAGTGTGGTCTGGGAGCTCACTGAAGCGCACGTGGAAGCACTGGCCATTGGCGCTGGCATCTTGGGCACAGGTGGCGGTGGAAATCCCTACTACGGCAAGCTCTATGTCCGCAGACTTCTGCGCGAGGGACGACGCGTTTGCATCGTCGCACCGGAAGAGGTACCGGACGATGCACTTGTTATCTCGGTCGGGGGGATGGGTGCGCCGACAATTGGGATCGAGCGGATCCACCGGGGGGACGAGCCACTCGCAGCCCTGCGTGCTCTTGAGCAGTACCTTGGACGGAGAGCAACGCATCTGGTACCAGGCGAGATCGGTGGAGCGAACGCGCTTCGCCCCCTTGCAGTCGCCGCGCTCGCTGAACTCCCGGTGATCGACGGAGACGGCATGGGGCGAGCTTTTCCGGAGCTCCAGATGGACACCTTTGCAATCTATGGCATCCCTGCCACACCAGCCGCGCTGGCCGATATCGAACATAACCTTGTTGTCTTCCCGTACCTGCGCGACGCA
>DAOTWO010000275.1:0-2857 GCA_034435855.1 Thermomicrobium sp.
ACTTCGCGAATCTTCTCCGGTCCGACCGTCTCCTCGGCAATCAGGAGCTCTGCCAACCGGTCTAACTCTGCACGGTGCTCGCGCAAGACCCGTTCGGCTCGTTCCATCGCCTCATCAAGCAATCGCCGCACCGCCTGGTCGGCCCGATCGAGCGTGCTCGTCCCGATGCTGTGGTCTTGCACTATCTCGCGCCCAAGGAAGACATGCTGTTCGCCAAGCCCCAAGTAGACCGGCCCGAGTTCCTCGCTCATCCCCCACAGGCCGACCATCCGGCGTGCCAGCTGTGTGGCTTCCTTCAAGTCGTTCTGGGCACCGGTCGAGACCTCGTGGAAGACCAGCTGTTCGGCCGCTCGGCCGCCCAGCAGTACGGCTAGCCGGCCGAGGAGTTGGCTCCGCGTGTAGTTGAAACGGTCCTCCTCCGGCGCTTGCACCGTCACCCCGAGAGCTCGGCCGCGTGGCACGATGCTGATCTTGCGCAGCGGGTCCGATCCTGGGGTAAAGTAGGCCACCACGGCGTGCCCTGCTTCATGGTAGGCCACCAGTCGCCGCTCCTCTTCGCTCATCAGGAGCGACCGCGTCGTCCCAAGGAGTACCTTGTCAAGCGCCTCCTCAAAGTCTGATCGGTCGACCACCTGCTTCCCCCGGCGCGCCGCAACCAGCGCCGCTTCGTTCACCAGGTTGGCCAGATCCGCTCCGGAAAATCCAGGCGTTGCCGCTGCTAACCCATCGAGATCAACATCCGGTGCAATGGGAATGCCACGCGTGTGGATCCTCAGAATGGCTGCTCGCCCCCGCTTGTCAGGTAACCCCACCATGACTTGCCGGTCGAACCGTCCGGGCCGCAGCAGCGCCGGGTCCAGGACATCCGGTCGGTTCGTCGCCGCAATCACGACCACGTCGGTGTGCGCCTCAAAGCCGTCCATTTCGACCAGCAACTGGTTGAGCGTCTGCTCTCGCTCGTCGTTGCCAACACCCAACCCAGCAAAACGTTGTCGCCCGACTGCATCGAGCTCATCGATAAAGACAATGGCTGGCGCTTGCGCCTTCGCCCGCTCGAAGAGATCGCGTACCCGGCTGGCACCGACGCCAACAAACATCTCGACGAACTCCGAGGCGCTGACACTAAAGAACGGTACCCCCGCTTCCCCGGCCACAGCGCGAGCCAACAGTGTCTTCCCAGTGCCTGGTGGGCCAACCAGCAGAACTCCTCGCGGTAGCCGTGCGCCAATCCGGTGGTACTTCGCCGGGTTCTTGAGGAAGTCCACCACCTGCGCCAATTCCGCCTTCGCTTCCTCCTCGCCCGCCACATCGGCAAACGTCACCTGAGGCCGCTCGACGTCATAGACCCGCGCCCGCGAGCGACCAAAGCTGAACACGTTCTGCTGCCCGCGGCTCAGGTTGCGTCCAAGCAGGATCAGCAGGCCAATCAGGAAGACGAAAGGCAACACACTCACCAGGAGCGAGGAGAACGGAATCCCACTGCTCGATCGCACTTGAACCAATGCGCCGTGCTGCCGCAAAAGGTCCGCTACTTCAACCTGTGCATTGTCGGGAATCACCGTCCGGAACCGCGTCACCGATCGCACCTGCGCCGGATCAACAGTATCCGGCACTGGTTCATCCGGCAAAAAGACATACCCATTCGCAACCCGCAGTGGCTGAGTGAATTGCCCATCAACCGTATTCCCAGAGATCGTGGCGCTCGAGATGAGCCCGCGCTGGACCGCTTCGATGAAGCTCGAGTAGGCCACTTCAGGCTGCGGGCCAGACTGCCCCGGACGGAACAATGCGTAGAGGTTGTAGAACAGGATCAGTCCCACAATAATCCACAGAATACCGAACCGCGAGCCAAGGAGACTCCGGAAGAATCTCCCTACGCCATTTCCCTGTTGATCCCGTGATTCACGCGGTGTGCGATTGCGTTCGTCCATCGTCGATCCCTCGTCGCGTCGAGCCAGGCTAACGATGTGAGCCTCGGCCGGTTCTTTCTGATTGTACCTGCCAGGAACCTGACCCGTCCGATCAACGCACGAGGCAGCCGCGAAATGATCGGCTGCCTCGCACGTGAGGAGGAGATGAGACAGGTGTGCGACAGTGGGGCCGGGACTGGCAGATCTTGCTCCCGGCACTCAGCAGTATGCCATACCCGAGGGGACGGCGTCTACGGGTCATCGTGGCGATTCCATTGAAACGCGCCACAGCGGTCTCCGAGCGACATCCAGTACCCTGCCCCACCGACGCCCCTCACCAGCAAGACACCCCGATAGTGGGAAAGCACACGAAACGCAGAATGGGTGATATCGCCTGTCAAATCCCTGCCTTGTGGTAGATCGGCGGCCATCCGCGGCAACACGAAGCGCATTCCCCCTCATCGGGAGCCTTCTGCGTGGAAACCCATATCTGCGTCACGACCAAAAGCCTGCTCGGCGTAAGGAGCCATCACTTTTCTCGTCACATGGCTCTTAAGCCAGCCCACGCTCCCGCAGCAACGCAAATAGTCCAGCGAGATCGAAATAGCACGATTGCCGCACGATGAGGCCATCACGCACCGTGAAGAATGCTGCCATTGGCTGTGTCACACGTTCGGTCCCGTGCGTCGCCGTCACAACGAGCTCCACTGCCACCTCGTCGCCGTCCGCGACAAGCGTGCGCACTGCAGCCCAGCTGTCCGGCCAAACCGTCTCGCTCGCCTCCAGGAATGCCCGCAACACTTCCTTCCCGCGGAGCTCCGTCCCGTCTGGCGTCGGGCCAGGTGCCCACAGCACAATGTCGTCCGCACAATAGGCAAGGGCCGCATCGATATCTCCCCGGTTGAGGGCAGCCAGGACAGCCCTCACCACCCTCGCTGGCTCGCGTT
>DAOTWO010000276.1:0-9889 GCA_034435855.1 Thermomicrobium sp.
AAGACAAAAAGTGGCGGAAAGGTGGACTATGTGCTCTACGGAGGAGATGGCCAGCCAGCAATTCTCCTCGAAGCGAAGAGCCTGGGAGCCAAATTGGAGCCGGCCGCCTCAGCGGCAGTTGGTTATGCCTGGGATCTCGGGCAAGCAGGGAAAGTGCCCCGCTACGTCGGCGTGAGTGATGGCCTCCGATGGGTGATTGCGGAACCGCATAACTTGAAAAGTCCCTCTTGCCAGGTTAACTTCGGCAATGCACAGGAACGCATTGAAGATCTTTTACTTCGCTTTGTGCAAGTGCTCTGGAAGAGACAATGGGACAATGCACGGGAGGCTACAAAGAACCCGAAGTCTCCGCTTCTTGGGACGCAGCCGACTTCGCTTGCGATATTCAAGCCACAGAGAGGTCAGAAACCCCCTCAGGTGGTTGTATTGCCCGACGGAACAGAGCGTGAGCCGAAAACCGCGGCCGGACGGAGTTGGCGGGGATTCCTAATCACCCTTGCAGAGTGGTTAGTTCAAAACAAGAAGCTGACAGTGGAGCATGTGCCCATACCGGTCTGTGACGGGTGCAGCACCTACATTGTCCACCGCGAGCCACGCCATGCCAAAGGGAAAGGCTTTGAGAGTAAGGTACAACTCTCGAATGGCCTCTGGCTGGACACCTTCGTCGGCCCAGTAGAGGCGGTGACACGAGCGCGGAGACTCTGCCACGTACTGGGTGTTGACCCAAGCCAGATTGCTCTTGTTCTGTAAGCTCAAGCGGTACTGTCGTATGAATGCATAAATGGTGCGCGCAAGCGACGCCGTGCGGCGGGAGCGCGGCACAACCTGTTCCGTCCAGGGAGCGAACGCTTCCTTTAAATGCTCGCGGATGTGATGGAACGGTGCTGAGGTGATTCATGTCGTCTGGTTCTGTCTCTATTGTTTCTTTTCTCGGTCGGCGGCATGATCGCGTATACCCCTTGCCGGAGAGCGGCAATTGGGATATGAGGGGTGGCTGGGAGGCAATGACGAAGGGTGGTAGCGATGGAACGAATTGGATTCATTGGGCTGGGGATCATGGGGCAGCCGATGGCGCGCAATCTTCTGCGCGCTGGTTTTCCGTTGACCGTCTACACGCGTGACCGGCGGAAGGTCGAGGCGTTTGTTGAGCAAGGTGCACAGGGGGCGAGCTCGCCGCGTGAAGTAGCGGAAGTCAGTACGGTTGTCATCACGATGCTCCCGGACTCGCCTGAGGTGGAGGAGGTGGCGTTGGGGCCAAATGGGGTGATCGAAGGGATCCAGCCCGGAAGGCTCTTCATCGACATGTCGACGATTGACCCGTCAGTTGCGCGGAAGCTGCACGCTGCCTTTGCGGAGCGTGGAGTGGAAGCGCTCGATGCTCCGGTCTCCGGCGGGCAGATTGGAGCCGAACAAGCGACGCTCTCGATCATGGTCGGTGGCTCAGAAGCAGCATTCCAACGTGCGTTACCCATTTTCCAGGCGATGGGGAAGAACATCGTCCATGTGGGTGGTCCTGGCGCTGGGCAAGTGACGAAAGCCTGCAATCAGGTGGTGGTGGCGTTGACTATCCAAGCCGTGGCGGAAGCTTTGCTCCTGGCCGAGAAGGCGGGGGTCGACCCGGCACGGGTGCGGCAAGCACTCCTTGGAGGATTTGCCCATAGCCGAGTGCTTGAAGTGCATGGCCAGCGGATGTTGGAGGGTGCTTTTGCGCCAGGGTTCCGGGCTCGGTTGCACCGGAAAGACTTGCGGATTGCCCAGAACCTGGCGCGGGAGCAGTCGGTGCCTCTCCTGGCAACGCAGCAGGTGGCGGCACTCTTCGACAGTATGTTGGCGCGTGGACTCGGCGAGCACGATCACTCGGCGCTGGCACTGGTCTATCGAGCACTCACGGGCGATGCCTAAGTGCTGTCTTGAACGCGCTGGCTTTCAGTCAGCCGAAGATGCGCGTAGCGGAGTGCTCCTGAAGTCTTGATGCGTCCATCTACGGCGATCTGAGGGAGAAAGCGGTTTTTCTGCACCGTTTTGGAGGTGGTGCACGGCGTCACTGGCGCAATGCCAGGGGTTGATCAGCAGGCGGTAAGGGTGGGAGGCCTGTCTCTTGACCGCCCGAGAGATAGTACGCCTTGCCTATCGGGTGGAATCTCACCCCAAGACCTGTGGTGCTACTCAAACTGGGGCAGAGCGACACTGGCCGTACGCAATGAGACATTGTGCAGTCGCGTCCCCCTGCAGTGGCTTGGTGACGGTCATTCGCTGAGTGCTGCCTGCACAACAGCGGCGGCTGAAAGCAGGAGTTCGGCGGCGAGTGCACCAACGAGTGTGACGAGGAGCAGCTCCACGGCGATTGTCGCCAGCCCCGCGAGATGGCGGAGCACATCGTCGAGTGTGACCGGTGACCCCAGCGCAGCAAGCGCGAGTAGCGAAGTCACCGCGAGCACCAGCTCAGCCAGAAGACTGTGGCGCAGAAGTCTCGTCGCCAGACGCTTTGTTAAGGGCAGTGAACAGGCACAGAGGACCGCACGGCGAAGCGCCTCACGGTCGAAAACACCTTGTGGCCGTGGAGGCTGATACGGGCGCAGGAGGCGCGGGTGGACTGGAACGGTGCGGTCCGCGCTC
Source organism: Thermomicrobium sp. (assembly GCA_034435855.1). Classification (GTDB taxonomy): domain Bacteria; phylum Chloroflexota; class Chloroflexia; order Thermomicrobiales; family Thermomicrobiaceae; genus Thermomicrobium. Next base: position 2,617 of record DAOTWO010000276.1, read on the forward strand.
GCACCATGTGGGTGCAGGGGCATGGTCTCTGCAAGCGTGGGATGACGTGACGGGACGAGGCCGAATCGCGCACAGACTGTCCCAACTGCGTGCCCAATACGGAAGCCGCAGGTGTAGAGTGAATCACCTGTCGGACGCTCGGTGGGGAGCGTCGGCTGAAACTCGAGGACTCGCGTCGTTACAGCCATCGACATCGTCCGTTCCGTCCGCAAGCGCTCCTTTTCTCCTGTCTCGACGATAGCCAAACCAGGATGAGGGGTTGTAAACAAGTGATGAATCTCCGGCGCTCTTGGTGCCGTCTCAGCTGCGCGGGGAGACCAGAACAGTTTGGTATCTCACCGAGTTTTACGAGGGAAGTCAGAGGCTACGAATTTTAGGGACGAGCACTGGATGTTTCTCACGGCAGGCGTGCAACTTGCGAGCATGTTTTCGACCGACATGGAGAGGCAAGGCCGTTCTCGTTGGAGGGTCGGGGGATCGCCTCGGGTGATGGATCGATTTGCCGTTGGGTCCAGTTCCGTCGTACCGTCCTCTATGCTCGTGAAAGCTCGGGTGGTCTCGGCAGCGTGGTGGGGTTCTGCCCCGCCGCCGTAGCGGAGTACGCTCGGCGGCGGAGCTGACTACGCCGGGCGCGGACTGAGAACGGCAGAGGGTCGGGGAGCGGGAAGAGCAGGGAGATCACGGATGAGGGTCGTCGAAAGACGGCTGCTGAGGACTGTGGCAGCCACTGCAACCGCGGTGGCGGCGAGTCCGGTGGGACTGAGCGGTGCTAAGCCGAGTAGTGCCCGTGCAGGTGGCATGGTCAGGGAGGCCGCAAGGACAAGGGTCGAGGCAGCGACCCCGGTGAGCAGGCTTGGGGTCAGACCGCTTCCGGTGACCCCAAGTTCCAAAGCCTGGGCGATCTGTGCGGCAACAAGGGAGGCAAACCCGATGGTGCTGGCCTCGGCTGGCAGTGCACGGTACGCCCAGAGCGTGACCAGTCCGGCGGGAATCGCTGTAGTCGCCGCGCGACGGAGAACATCGATGCGCAAGGTGTGGTCGAGCGCCTGCTCGCCCTCACGGGCCAGGTCAGTAAGTCGACGATACCGAGGTTGCTGGAGGGCGATGGCGAGCGCCGGTGGGACGTCGGTGATCAAGTTGACCATCAGAACCTGTCGGGTGTTGAGCGGCGGCGTGACAGTGAACAGCGTTGGGACGGCAATCATCCCAAGTTCACCGAGGTTGCCTCCGAGCAGGAGGGCAACAGAGCGCCGCATATTGCGCCAGAAGCTGCGTCCTTGAACGAGTGCATCGACGATTGCTTCGAAGTCATCGCGTGTCAATACGAGGTCAGCAGCTTCGCGGGCGACTGCTGTTCCCCAGCCCATCGCGATGCCCACATCGGCGAGTCGGAGGGCGGGGGCGTCATTCACCCCGTCGCCGGTCATAGCCACCACGTCGCCATGCGCTCGCAGCAACTGCACGATTCGCAGCTTGTCGAGTGGTGTGGCTCGAGCGACGACACTAGCCTGTGCGAGGCGTTCGACGAGGGTATGGTCCTCCAGCTCACGCAGGAGTGAGGCATTGAGGATCCGTTCCGGACCGACCGGGAGACCGGCCTCCCGGGCGATCGCCTCAGCGGTTGCCGGATGGTCACCGGTGATCATTAGGACGCGAACGCCGGCCTCGTGACAACGACGAACTGCATCAGGAACACGAGGGCGCAGGGCATCAGCGATGCCGATGAGTCCAAGGACGACAAGGTCGCGCGGGTCGTCGAGCGGTATTGTGGCTGGTCCCTCGACCACGAGGAGTACCCGAAGACCATCTTGGGCTAGGCGTAAAGCTGCCTCATGCAGTGACTGGAGGCGCCCGGGATCGCATGGGGCGTCAGAACCATCGGCGAGACGCACCGCGACGCAGCGCGGCAGAAGATATTCGTGACTCCCTTTAATAACCACGCGCTCGCGCATGCGGACGGCGTGGTAGGGTCGCAACGAGTCGAAGGGGAGCTCCTCTAGACGCTCGTCGCCGCCGTTGACCTCTGGGAGCTCAAGCCGGCGGGCTGCCTCGATGATCGCTGCGTCGGTGGCATGAGCCAATGCGTCTTTTCGATCGAGTGCCGGGCTGGCAAGCAGAGCGGCGGCGATCACCTGCCGTGCTCCTAGCGAGCAGGTTGGAGAGAGTTCTTCATCGGATCCATCGCTGACAATCCGCCGGACACTCATGCGACCATAGGTCAGCGTGCCGGTCTTGTCGACGCAGAGGACATTGACACGGCCCAGGGCTTCGACTGCTGACAATTGGCGGACCAGGATTCCCCGTTGGGCGAGACGACGTGCGGTCGCTGCCTCGCTGAGGCGGCTGAGGAGCGGGAGACCCTCCGGAACGGCAGCGATGGCGAGACTTGCCCCCACGGCGAGTTGGCTAGCGACTGGTGCGCCGCGGAGGATGCCGGCGAGTGTGACGAGTGCCCCGGCACCTAATGAGATGGGGAGGCTCAGGCGAGTGTACTGGGCCAGGCGCTTGGCCAAGTGTTCTCCGGTCATGTCCGACTTGTGGAGCGCACGTTGCGCAGCGCCGAGACGTGTCGCTTCGCCGGTCGCGATGACAACTGCAGTGGCGTTGCCACTCAGGATATCGGTGCCGGCGAGGACAACTGCTCGTTCGTCGGTGGCCGTGGCATCTTTGATGACCGGAAGCGACTCGCCGGTCAATGCAGATTCATCGACGAGTAGGTTGTCAGCCGTCAGGAGCCGTGCATCGGCAGGAACGCGATCGCCGAACTCAAGGCGGATCACGTCGCCGGGGACGAGTTCGGTGGCTGGCAGGGTAACTTCCTGACCATCGCGCAGGACACGTGCTGGGGGCGCGGAGAGTTCGGCGAGCTGGACTGCGGCGCGTGAGACGCGCTGCTCCTGCCAAGCTCCGACCGCCACATTGAAAATGAGCGTTCCAGTGATGATGGCGACATCGAGAGATGCGCCAACGGCAAGTGAAAGGCCAGCACCCGCCGCCATGATCGCGAGAAGCGGAGAACTGAGCTGGCTAATCAAGGCACGGATCCACGGTCCTTCGGTCGACTCGAAGGAGGGGGCACTGCGACGTTGCCGCACCTCAGCGCTCGTGAGGCCCTCAGGCCGGCTATTGAGGAGTTCAAGCGTTTCACTGGGCGACTTCGCGCCCCACCGTTCCGGCTCAGGATCCACAAAGGGCAGGGTCGTTTGGCGCTCTCCGCCCCAGAGGCGGGCCCAGCCAGCGAGGAGTGCAAGGAATGCGCCGCCACCGACGACGAGACCGACGAGGATTGGAGATGGTGTCGCACCAAGCCCGACGCCGAGAGCGAGGACATTGGCGGCTAAGGAGAAGACGACGCTGTCGCGAACGGCAGCATCCCGCCGCTGTCCCGTCTCAAGCAGGCTCGCCAAAGCGCCCAGATCCGGGATAAGGACATCAACCGGAATGTCCACCGGGTGGCGGGACGACGTGAGCAGCGCGGAGTAGTGTGCGGCAGCGAAGGCGCGACCAGCAGTACCGTGGTCAGCGACGTAGAGGACAATCTCGCCACGGGTCCGGAGCGTGGCCACTAGCTCAACCGGGTCATTATTTTGGATGATGGCGAGGCCAGTTGTCTCCAGCCACGGAGGAACTTCACCATCTGATATGCGGACGAGTAGTTGAGTGCCGACGCGTTTGGCAGTCTCGTGCAACGTGGCAAGATGTGGGCGCAGCTTGGGGCGTAATGGCAAGAGGGCAACGAGATGGTCAGCGTGTCCCTCGAACAGGCCAAGGACAAGCGGCGCGTCCCGGAGCGATGCCAAGACCTCTGTGGGGAGACTGTGAAATTTGTCCAGATTGATGACAGCAAGACGAAAACGGTCGGGGTCCAAACCGTTAAGGTGACCATGAGATACGGGAAGGGCGGTCCGCCATGGCGTGTCCATGGCCAAACGCGTGGCGAGGGTCAAGACACTCCCAACTGTGAGCTGGTCAGTGAGGAGCAGGCAGCGGTCGAGTTCCAAGCCGTCGATGAGCAAGCCTGGATGGTCGAAGAGGAGGACGGTTGGGCGTGTCAGGCGACGATGGGGCCGTAAGGCGGTAACGAGAGCGCCACCACGGAGGGCGCGAGCGACGGCGCCGAGGTCAGCCGCTTCAGCCCCGATAAGTGCCGTGCGAGCGTTGACAAGGACCAGCGCACGCGCAGCTGCAGCCAGGGAGCGTGTCACGAGCCCAGCGAATCCGGCGTACGCGAAGGCGAGAGGGGTAATAAAACGGAGGTACCAGCGGAGAAGTGGGGGATGGGGCTCGCTCCTCGAGAATGGTTCTGTTGGCGGTGGGGCGAGTAGGAGGCCGGTCAGCTCGCCACCAAGCACGAGGGAGCCGGCAGGGAGACGGCGGAATGGGCGAACATGCTCGATGTGACCGTCCGGGCAAAGGACTTCGCCGCTACCGCGCTCGATCCGGCAGTCGAAGGGGCTTCGGTCACCCGGACGCAGAGTGATGCGCATTGCTGGTCGAGTGACGCGGGACCGCAGGAGCTCCGACTCGTAGCGCTGCCAGGCGCGGCGCCAGGGGAGGAGAGCGGAGAGGAGCCGCAACGACTCCGTGAGACTGACGAGGAGTCCGAGCTGTTGATTGTTCGCTGTCTGAGCCAAGATACTGACGGAGCTCGTGGAGACGTCCGCGGCTACTGGACCAAGGATGCGCCGCAGCCCTTCCCGGAAAGCGGGAAAACCGCGGAGGACGGTGACGGTGTCTGCAGCAAGCCCGGGGAGCGGGCTCGTGGTAAGTGGCCCAATGCCGAGAAGTTGGCGCGCGGCAAGAAACGCGAGAGCACCAGCCGTTGCGGTCGTGCGCCAAGCCGCGTAGAGCAGTGGTCCGCGGTCAGTGGGGACGACGGTGCGGCGCACGGTTGGTGGTTCTTCAGGCAGCGAAATCCCGCTGATCGTCTCGAGGATCGAATCAAGGTCGACCGTTTCGATTTCGTGCTCCACCAGGAGGCGACCGGTGGTCACGCTGGCGCGGGCCACCCGGACGCCGGCTTGTTCGAGGGTCTCTTCAATCTGACGAGCGAGTGCATGGTTGCCTTCAAGCCCGGGAACACGGAGTCGAAGGCGCTGCCAATGGTGGCCCTGACTGTCAACGCGGAGTGTGCGATGCTCGATCGACGCGCGCTGGGCGTTCAAGGGAGCTGGCTCGAGGGACGTGGCGCTCGCTGGACTTGCGGCATCGGTGAGGGCGTGTTCGATGGCCTGCTGAATTTCCACGTCCGATGTGCTCTGCGGGTCGAAGCGGACAAGGACACTTCCTGTGAGAGGATCTGCCCGAACCTCGAGGATCCCCGGTTGGCGGAGTCTCTGCGGCAGACCGCTGAGTCTGCCCCGCTGGTCGATCTCAATGCGAAATCGCACACGGCCAGGCAGCCGGTGGGCAACACGGACCACCGGCACACCCCCAGTGGTGTCACTCATCTCTGACGAACCCCCGGATGGCTTCGCGTCCTAGTGTTGAGTGCCGGACCGCCGCGGTACCTCGCCGCGCCACTGGCTCCGGACTTGCTCGGCCTCGGCGACGAGATCTTCGACTTCCTCACGGGCGCGAGCGACAAGCTTGCGGACACGCTGCGCCAGTACGGTACCGAAGGCCGCGCCCCACACGAGCGCCTCGTCGAGCATCTGCTCTGCCCGAAGCACAGCCACCGGTGGGGCGGTCGGCGTGCCGCTGTCACTCGACGATGATGACGACGCCCCAGTCTCCGCTGCAGAGTCAGGTGACTCCGCTGCGTGTGTTTTTGTCACACTGACTTCTGTGCTCGCGCGTGCCGCGCGGCGGACAGTCCTGCGTGGCGTCGTATCGCCTTCGGGAGTACTAGCCGCGCCCTCAGCTGTGGCATGCCCGTTTTGCGCGGGTGGTGTCTCTCCTTCTGGCTGCATGGTGTACTCACCCTGCACGGTGACCCCCAAGTCAGTTGAGATTGATTTGTGAAGCAGGCCGCGCTCGAGTCACTGCCGCGGTAAAGCCCGCGCGGGCTCCCTGGAGGAGCGAGCGTCCGGCCTCGACTGCAGTGAGAATCCCGGCAAGGCCGTAGACGACACCACGCCGAACGACGCGGCGTGCACGCGGTGAGAGAATCAGCGCGGTTGCCGCAATCGCCACCGCAGTTTCGGTCTCGACATAGTCCTCAAGGTCGAACATCAGATCCCCCTTCCAAAACGCAGCCCCCTGCACTGATCTGAGAGAAGGACAACAACTCCCTGTTCCTCCACGGGAGCGAGCCTTCTTCGCTTGAGCCTCAACAGTATGGTCAGAGTGGCGCAGCAAATTGTTAAAAATTTGTGAATACCACGCGCCGCATGTCCCGTGTGGCCCACAGTATATGGCAACTGCTCTCATTTCGCAAGAGGTACCGGCCGTGCACGCTCGGGATCACACAGGACAGCGCTGTCTGCTGTGTCTGTCACCAGCCAATGCAGGGGAATGAACATGCGTTGGCAGTCAGAGCCGCTGACACTCAGGCATGGCGACTGCGGAGTGCGGCGATGAGCGCACTTATGACGACAAGTCCGAGAAGAGGGATCACCTCGCCGCTGTGAGCACTCACCCCGTCACCAGCCCAGGTAGCGCGAAGGAGCCGAACCGCGGGATCGAGTGGTAGGAATCGCGCAATCTCGTGGACGCGCTCCGGGAGGAGTTCGCGCGGCATTGCCGCGCCGGTGAGGAAAATCATCGGGTAGAGCAGCACCATGCCAACGATCTGGGCAGAAGCTGAAGTCGGGAGGAGCATCCCGAGCGCGAAGCCGAGGGAGAAGAGCGCCGCTGCACTTAGGAGAAACGCGAGTGCGACGCTCGCCGCGTCGCCACCAAAGCGTAGTCCGTAGACAAGGCGTGCGACGATGAAGAGCACCGTCATGCCAAGCAGTGTGAGCACGAGCGTTGTGAGGAGCTCGGCCAGAAGGAGTTGGAGCCAGCTGACGGGGGTGATGGAGAGCCGTCGCAGAATGCCACGTTCACGCAAACTGGCGAGGTGCACTGGCAGGGAGACGAGACCAATCGTCGCAAGAATCATGGCGGTGTACGCGGGTACGGAGACGTCGACCGTCCCGTAACCCCCATAGCGTGCTTTCGGCTCGTTCCCGTAAATGGTGCCGAAGATGAGGATGAGGACAGTTGGCAGAAGTAGCGCAAAGAACGCCGTGTACGGGTCACGAATGTATAGGCGTGCCTCCAAGACAACGAGCGTCCAGAGAGCGCGCAACCAGGTGTTGGTCGTTCCGCTGGATCTTCGGCGTGGTTC
>DAOTWO010000277.1:0-1732 GCA_034435855.1 Thermomicrobium sp.
TGGTCGAGGAAGGTGAGTGGTTGGCCGGGGGTGTGGGCCTCGATCCAGAGGGCCACTTTGCAGAGCTCGACGGCGAGTGGGTTCTTATCGACCGCGTAGAGACAGTGGGCCACCACCTCGCGGAGTGCCTCGCGCTGGCGCTCCGGTGCCGGTTCCTCCTCGCCGCTGCGGACGCGGGCGAGTTCACGTGCCAGGCGACGGGCAGCCGCGAGGAGGAAGTGGCCGGAGCCGGCGGCCGGGTCGCAGACGTTCAGGTTGAGGATCGCGCGCTCCTTCTCTTCGCGAGTCCGTGCCGCACGGAGTCGGGCATCGAGCACCGGCTCGAGTGCACTTTCGACCAGTTCCCGGACAAGTTCGGGCGGGGTGTAGTAGCTCCCGGTCGACTTGCGCTCGGTGCCGCGGGCGAAGCCGAAGGGGGTGGAGCTGTCGAGATCGATGACCGGGGCGTGGTCGAGCAGGCTCTCATAGACCGAGCCGAGTTCCTCGACGTCAAGCGCGGCGTAGTTGATGCGCCGTCGCGGGCCGTGGTTCTCCACCTGGATACGGGAGAGCGCGCTGATTGCCGTCAGGAGGTCGCGGTTGGCGAGTTGCCAGCGTTCGAACACCTCCCAGCGGAAGAGTTCGCCATCGAGGACGGGGAGGTCGAGCAGGGCGGCAAGTGGGCGGCCATCCGGCAGCTGGCTGCCACCGCGCAGGAGCTCGAAGAGGACGAGAAGACCGGCCCAGAGGTCGTCGTGGTCATCGTAGCGACGGGGCTCCTCGCTCAGGCGGCGTAAGCGCTCCACTGCGTAGCCTTGGCGGTAGAGGTCGTTGCCGCCGAGGAGGCCACGCTCCTCGGTGACCAGGAGGAAGAGGAGCCGGTAGACCAGGCGGAGGAGGAGTTCGTAGTAGCCGGCTGGGGTCACTTCGCCCTGCCGGAGCGCCTCACGCAGGTCGCTGTTGGACCGGTGGCGGAGGAAGCCGTTGCCAAGGGCGAGGAGCGCTTGTTCGACCCCCTCGCGCAAGCGTTCGCGAGCGCGACTGCCTTGCTGAATCGAGTCCTGGTGATAGACCTCCAGCACACACTGGTCGGCGTCCTGGAGGCTTTGTGGGAGACGGGTGCGGTGGAGAAGTCGGTAGAGGACAACAAGGTCGCTGAACCGCTCCTGAGCGAAGATCTGCTGCAGGTCGAATTCGAGGTAGGTCTGGGTGCGGAGGCCGGGTGAAGCGCGGAGGAGGCGGAGGGTGCACCCGTTGGTGGCGATGCCCCAGAGGTGGCCGTGCCGGTCAAGGAACTCCTGGACGAGGGCGTGGGGGGAGAGACGCGGCCGACCCGAGGGGTCGACACGGCCGAGCTCCTGGCGGGCGCCGGCGATATGGATGGGTGGGGCATCGTCTGCAGGACCAGCACGGTGGGAAATGGGGTAGCTCCTGTCCCCGAGTTCGTACGCGCGTGGGTTGCGCTCTACCTCGTAGCCGAGGCGACTGAAGAGCGGGACAACCCAGGCGTCGCGGGTGAGAGACGTTGCACGCTCCGGTTCCGGGAGCCGCTCCAGGCGGCGCTGGAAGATGTGCCAGAGTTCGAGTGCGTCGCGGTACGCCTCAGCGATGTCGTCGCGGAGGGCGCGGTCGTCTGGGAAGCCGAAGTCACGGGGCCGTTGACCGCGGAGCTTGGTGGGATCAGTGCGGAGTTGCTCGAGCAGGTCAGGCGAGAAGAGGCCGCCGACCAGGCGAATGGCGGGGGTGGTGGTAC
>DAOTWO010000278.1:0-6130 GCA_034435855.1 Thermomicrobium sp.
GAAGCGGCAGCGCACCAAGTCCTGCTGGGAACACGCGACCGGGTCGAACTCCGTCCCCAAGAAGCCTGGATCCGCCGCCTGCAGCACCAGCTCGCTGAGCGCTACAACCTCGCCTCGCGCAGCCGCGGACGCGAACCATTCCGCCGGGTGGAAATCTATCGCGAGGACGAGGGCTGGTGAGTTGGTTCATCACCTTCGAGGGGCCAGAGGGTGCTGGGAAGACAACACAGTGTCACGCCCTGGCGACACGGTTGCGTGACCACGGGTACGACTGTTTGGTCACTCGCGAACCCGGCGGAACGCCACTTGGCGAGGCCATCCGAGAATGGTTACTGGGCAGGAACACGTTGCGCGCCGAGACGGAAGCGCTCCTGTTCACCGCTGCGCGCGCCGAGCATGTGTGGGGACGAATCCGTCCGGCCCTTGCGCGTGGCACGATCGTCTTGTGCGACCGCTATGTGGATTCGACGCTGGCCTATCAGGGGGCAGGTCGCGGGTTGGATGAGCGCTGGTTGCGCGAGCTCCACCGCGTCGCGACCGGAGACCTGTGGCCGGACTTGACCGTGTTGCTCGACGTGCCGGTCGAACTCGGCTTGGCGCGCCGTCGGGCAGCTGGTGAGACATTGACACGTTTGGACAGCGAGCTGACGAGTTTTCACGAACGGGTCCGGGCCTGGTACCACACGGCGGCACAGCGCGAGCCCACCCGCTGGCGGGTTATCGACGCGACGAAGGCACCGGAGACGGTGGCCGAGGCCGTCTGGGTAGTGGTTGCGGAGTTCTTGGAGCAGAGGAAACGGACGGGCCGATGAGCTCGATGAAGCTCGTCATCGCAGTGGTACAGGCGCGGGATGCTGACAAGCTCCTTCATGCTCTGCAGCAAGAGGGCTTCCGCGCCACGCGCATCAGCAGTACCGGCGGCTTCCTTCGCGAGCAGAACGTTACCGTGCTGATCGGTGTGGAAGCCACACGACTGGAACAGGTCTTGCGCATCATCAAAGCGAACTGCTATACGAGAACTCAGTACGTCAACCCGCTGTTACCGATCGTTGAGTCAGGTGAGTTCTTTGTTCCGCAGCCCATTGAGGTCGAGGTGGGTGGTGCCAACGTCTTCGTTGTTCCCGTCGAGCGGTTCGAGCGCATCCCCTGAGGTAGGAGGGTGAGGTCGCGCGGTGGAGCAGTTGATCGCGCAAGCAGTGCACCTTCTCCTCGCGCTTGGTGGCGCGTATTATCTTGCACTCTGGTTTGCCCTCGTCGTCTGGACGTTTCAGGATATCCAGACGCGAACCCGGAGCGTCATCGCGCAGATTTTTGCGACCCTCCTAGTCGTTCTCTTCTCGGTTCCTGGTGTTGTCCTCTACTTGCTCATGCGGCCACGTGAGACGCTTGAAGAGCAATATGAACGCGCCCTGGAAGAGGAGTATTTGATTCAGGATTTGGAGGCGACCGGCCGCTGTCCATCCTGCCGCCGACCGGTGCAGGAGGAGTTCCAGTTCTGCCCCTATTGTCGCACCGCTCTCAAGCAGCTCTGTGTCACCTGCGGACGGCTTCTGAGCTTGGACTGGCCACACTGTCCATACTGCGGCGCAGCGCAACCAAGCGAGGAACCGGAGTTCGTTGTCCGCGAACGACGGTCACCGCTTGAAGCGGTTCAGCGAGCGCTGGGACGCACCGTGCCGCTCCGTGAACGTCGGACAGAATCGTCTCTTCCAGAGGAGCCAGCGTCCACGCTTCCTCCGGGCTGGTCGCGTAGCGAGGCACGAACGGAGCCAGAGACCGACCAGCTACCGCGCGCGTGACTGGGATGCGGCACGGTCATTCCCACGACTCGGCTGCGCTTCGGGACGGATTTGAAAGTTGAACTTGCTTCGGAAGGCCTCGTAGAAGTTCGTGCCAGGCAGGATCACGAGGCGAAAGAGCTGTGTGCCGCGCGTTACTCGAATGAGGTCCCCACGCTGCAACGCGAGCACGGGATCACCATCGATGATAAGGCGCGCCTCCCGGTCACTCAGGTACACCTGCTCGATCGTCGCCTGCTCCGGAACCACGAGCGCGATGCGGATCGGAGAATGCGGGCAGATGGGCGTGACCGCGAATCCATGTACCCCTGCCGTCAGAACCGGGCCACCAGCTGCCATACAGTACGCGGTACTGCCCTGTGGAGTGGCCACGATCATGCCATCTCCCGGATAGGTGTTGACAAATTGGCCATCGATGTAGAGCTCCAGCTCGATCAGTTGGAACCCGGCGCGGACGACCACGTCGTTGATCGCCCAGGCGTCCACGATCACTGCACCGTTACGCTCGAGTTGAACCGCGAGTGTCGGCCCCTCCTGGACGTGATAATGGTCGCTGAGAAGATCGGTCAGCGCACGTTCCCAGTCCTCTCGCTCAACCAAGGCAAGGAAGCCCACCCGTCCAAGATTGATGCCCAGAATCGGTACCTCGGGGTAGGCATGCGCAACACGCATGATCAGACCATCGCCGCCAATCGCAATGACCACATCGCGATCGCGCCAAGACTGGTCAAGCGCCTGCTCGTCCGCGACGTCACAGCCCCGAGCGACGAGCCAGTCGTGAATCTCCCTCGCGAGGAGCGCTGCTTCTGGTTTGCCATGCGCCGCAATCACTCCAAAACGTCGTGCCATCTCGGTCGCTCCTCCTCCCGACTCAGAGCCGTTACACTGAGCACCGGGCGGACGTCCATGCGAATGGTACTCGAGGGAAAGGAAATGACGCGTGAACTGGATTGAAACCTATCGACTCATCGCTGTTGTGCGGCTAGACGATCTCAGCTGCGCGACCGAACTCACGGCAGCGCTCCTCGAAGGGGGCGTCCGCGTGATTGAGTTCACCTACACCAATCGAGAAGCCGGCCGCGCGATTGAAGAGGTGCGCCGTCGCTTTGAGGGAACCTGTCTTGTCGGTGCAGGCACAGTGCTCGATGCAGAAACAGCGCGGCAGGCAATGCTGGCTGGCGCACAGTTCATCGTAACCCCCACCTTACGGCGCGAGACGATCGAGATCTGCCGCCGCTACTCGGTGCTGAGCGTCATTGGTGCCTTCACGCCAACTGAGATCTTGACAGCGTGGGAGTGGGGTGCCGATTACATTAAGGTCAACCCAGCCAGCTTAGCTGGCCCAAGCTATTTCAAGGATGTGCTTGCACCGCTCCCCCAAGTAAAGCTCATCCCGTCGGGAGGTGTCACGCTGGAGACCGCGCCTGCCTTCCTTTTCGCTGGTGCTGTGGCGGTCGCGGTCGGTAGCCACCTGGTTGATCGGAAGCTGGTCGCGGCGCGTGATTGGGTAGGTCTTCGCGAGCGCGCCCGCCAATGGGCCGCACTCGTCGCCCGTTCGGGCGGAGAGGGTCTTCGGACATGAGTCAAGACGGAAACGCATTCGAGCATCGCCGAATCCGCCTGGTCCGAGCTGAAGCAGTCGTCTTGCGGCGACGAGATCTCGGTGAGGCGGATCGTATCTTGACGCTTTTTACCCGCGAGCTTGGCAAACTGCGGGTGGTCGCCAAGGGAGTGCGTCGCCCAATAAGCCGCCTCGGCGGGCATCTGGATCTCTTTGCCCGGACACAGGTGCTCCTGGCACGCGGTCGCGAGCTGGACGTGGTGACACAGGCACAACTGCTCGAGTCGTTTATCGGCCTTCGCCACGAGCCGTGGCGAGCCGGCTGGGCGGGGTACCTCGCCGATCTCACCGATCGCGCGACAGCAGACGCCGACCCGCAGCCGGCGCTGTATGACCTCCTGGTTGACTGTCTCCGCGCGCTGGCCGACTGTACCGACTCCTTCGCGATCGTTCGGCGCTTTGAGATGCGTCTCCTGGTTCTGCTGGGCTACCAGCCAGAACTCTCGATCTGCCCACGCTGCAGCAGACGCCTCATACCCGGATCACTCGCGTACGCTCCGGAACAGGGTGGGGTACTTTGCGCAGAGTGCGTTGGCAGTACCGCGAACGAGATTCCCGTGAGCGTCGGGGCGGTCAAGGCACTGCGATTACTCCTCGCCGACCAGTGGCGCGAGGTGGCAAACCGAACGTTGAGCCAGTCCTTGCGGACACAAATCGAGGCTGTCCTCCGTGCCGCACTGGAGGCGCATATCGGCGGACCACTTCCTTCGGCGACGGTGGCGACGATCCTCGAGCAACGAGGAGAAAACGATGAGCGTCCTGCTGCACCCCTATCAGGAGCAGGCGGCTGAGCGTGCACAGCGACTTGCCCGGCAATATGGCGTGGAACCAACAGTCTTTGTGGTTCTGGGGTCAGGACTCGGAGGGTTACCGGAGAACGCGCGAGTCATTGCGCGTGTCCCACTCGACGAGGTGACCGGGATCACGGCTGCCACGGTCGCCGGGCATGCCCGCGAACTGGCATTGGCTCACTGGCAGAATGTTGCGACGTGGTTCTGCCTCGGGCGATATCACCTCTACCAAGGTCTTTCCGCAGCAGCGGTCGCAAGTCCGATCGTCATGTTGGCGCAGCTGCCGGTACGGTGCGTCGTACTGACGAACGCGGCCGGAGGACTTCATCCGGCGTATCAACCTGGGGACTTTGTGCTGATTCGCGATCATCTCTTCCTACCCGGGTTGGCAGGACAACATCCGCTGATCCCACCTCCCGGGCCCGTTCGCTTTTTCAGTCTGCGTGATGCTTACGATCCAGAACTCCGAGTTGCAGTGCGCCGCGTGGCCGAGGAACGCGGACTCATGCTCCGCGAGGGGACATATGCGATGGTGGCAGGCCCAACGTTTGAGACGGCAGCTGAACTCCGGTGGCTACGCTTGGCTGGTGCCGACCTCGTCGGGATGTCGACGGTACCGGAAGTGATCATGGCGCGGGCGCTCGGTCTGCGGGTGCTGGCGATCTCTGTTGTTACCAACCGAGCGATCCCAGATGAGCCCCATATTCCCACACACGAAGAAGTGGCGGCGGTCGGCGAACGAGCGCGCCCACAACTCTTCGCCCTGCTCGAGGCAATTCTCCCCCTGCTGGCGACCCTCGAGGGGTGAGCAAAACGAAATTGGAGGACCTTGGGCGCTGAGTCCTCCCCTTGCGCCCAGCGCCCCGTGACCGAGCCTCGTTCAGCACCGGTACCGACTGGATGGGTACGCTGCCGCCCGATGGTGTCCTTCCCGAAAGACAGTCAGGCAGTGCCATGAGGCGGCAGAGACCACAGCTGAATGGGCAACTCTCATCCCTCCCACCGTTTCAGCCGCTCGGCCTCCCCCGAGTCCCGAAGTGTTCCTTTCACGCATCGTCTCTTCCAGCAGGCGAACGCGTCAACTTTTCCGACGACAAGCGTGCGGCATCGTTGACCTCGGCGAGCGCGCACTGGTCACACCGCCCCGATCACGGGTACTGGAAATCTCCAAGCCACATTCCCTGGGCACTGGACTATCTCACTGGGGTTCCATGTGAAGGACGAACCACTTCGGTGCGCTGAGTGGCACCCGTGGCCAGTGCCCTTTCGTAGGAACACCAGGCACAGGCGCATGCATGCTGCCCTTTACTCGCTCTGAGGTGCCCTGCATGCCGCTGGCTGTGAGCGCACGGAGGCAACTTCCTTGCGGCTTGGTGCGTCGAGCATCACACCAACAGGCCAGTGCGTCACCCACGTCGGAACGATGTACAGGAGACGTCTCACCACATGAGGGAGTCACTGACAGTCCTCAGCCGCTGCTCCTCAGAGTGAGGTCAGCGCCATCTCTGGGTGATTGGTCACGCGTCTCCTGTACTCCCCCTCACCCCACCCGGCCGGAGAGGGACACGCACTGAGGATGTGCGCCACGCGAGTGCCGCTGGACCTCCTGACGACAACCAACCGTGATGCGCTGGACGGTCTCGGTGGTTACCCCTGGGCTGCCCCCTGCGCAGTTGTTCCCGGCTTCACGAGTGGAATTCCTTGCTTGCAAAGCGGGCAATCTGCGGGCAACCAGCTTGAAATCTCCAGCCGCAACAGCGCAGCCAGCGGAACACCCACTTCCACCGGCTCGGTCGAGCGGTCAACGAGCACCGCCACACCGACGACCTCGACCGGGTGTTCGGCGAGCGCACGAAGTGTCTCACGCACCGAGCCCCCTGTTGTAAGCACATCGTCGATCACAAGCACGCGCGTTCCTG
>DAOTWO010000279.1:0-1826 GCA_034435855.1 Thermomicrobium sp.
GCCACCATTGCCGGTCCGAAGTGGAATCTGTCCGTCGATCCACGTTGTACCACCGTCAAATGAGGTGAAGAAACCGGTTGGGACAATCGCTTGCCGCGCACCGGTAGCATTGTTGAAGCGGTAGTAGTAATCGTTCGATCCGGCGACGAGGTGCTGCGGGTTGTCGGGGTCAATTGCGATCGCAAGCTCGTTGTCTGGTGCGAAATCTTGTCCACACTCGGGTGTGTTACAGCTGATATCGACCCATTCTGCTGGATCACCGGACGCGGTGCAGCGAAAGCGGGTAATCTGCTCCTTACTGAACTGGTCATTTGATTGGCCGGGACGTAACTCGGTGTCGAACTGGAGCGGTGAGGGAAGCAATTTGTACGGAAGGAGACGCGCACCGATACTCGACTTGTCTTCGAAGCGCGAGACCGCGGCGGTAAGGAAAATTGAACTGAGGACGAGTGCGAGCGATAGCGAGGCGGTTGCGAGCCTGCGGATCCGGTGGGATTGCATTGCTCTCCCTCCCTGGAGTGCAACAACCACTCGAGGCTCGTCCTCCCTCCTTCCCTTGCTCCTAGCAGAACAACAAATGAACCGATGAAGCACTCGGTCGTGCGCTCATCCGATGTCTTCGGCCAAAACTGTTCCTATCCTGAAACAGGACGGTTCTCTTGCCAACTGCAGAATGATCGGTTTTGGAATGTGGAGATCATTTAGGAGGCTTGGAAGGCATATCCAGTGAGTTCGACATACCCCTGTCCGCGCACCGGATATCCCTCGTGCGTTCCGCTTACGTCGACCGCACCCTCCCAGTAGATAACGCCGGTGGAACGAAGGGTCCGGAGTTCCTGATCGAGCACGAGCGGAGTCACTATGAGTACGAGATTGGGCGAGACAATCTCAACATGCCAACCGCTTGGGTAAACGGCGCCGCTGGATGGACTCCTCCACCGGTTAGTTACGGAGATTCCGATCTGCCCGGCTTTGAGCGTCAAGATCGAGCCATCAGGACGCACCAGTGTGCCACTCTTGGTGAGGATGCGTTGGGTCGCATCACGGGACTGCCAGAGCATCAGGTCCGTACCGTCGTCAAGTTGAAGGGCGAACCAATCCCATCCGCCAGGACCGAGAATGAAGTTTCCCCACTGGTGATCGTTCCAGGCGAGTCCAGAAACGGCATGCCTTTCGCCTTCGACCTCCAGCGTACCGCGTACCGTAAGACGCGTCCGCGAGTAGTAGTACGATCCGGTCTCTGGTGCCCAGGAGAAGTAGCCGTCGCCGTCATGGAGGATCGGTGGACGCTGCGCTTGGAGCTCGAGGCTCAAGGCAAAGTCGCGCGCTTGCGCCTCAAGCCGGTCCTGCTGGCCATCGCTAAAGAGCCTCCAATCGGCGATCACGAGCTCCAGCGGCCATGTCGCTTGACGCTGTGGTAACGCCACGACTCGCTCGTCCCAATGGAATGTCTGCCGATCGACGACTGTGACCGCGGCATGAGCGGCGTAGACAACGGGATAGCCGAAGCGCTGGACCTGAAAGACAACGAACTCGAAACCGAAGCGCTGGTGCGGAGCGCTGGTGAGGTGACCGGTGTAGTACCACCACTCTGTCAAGACATCATGTGAACCGAAGTCTCGTGGGAACTCCACCGGCGCTACAACCGGTGGAGGAGTGAGGAAGAAACTCGCGGGGCGTGGACTAGATGAAGCGGTGGGCTGTGGCGCTGCCGGCTGCTCTTGCCCGGCAGCGCAGGCAGAGAGGGCGAGAGCAAACCAACCGAGGAACATGCGCCTACGCATTTAGTGCTCCATTCGCACTACCTCAAGGGTTCGGGCCACTCG
>DAOTWO010000280.1:0-1611 GCA_034435855.1 Thermomicrobium sp.
CGCACAGTGGAACGATCGCGCCGTCCGGTACTGCCAGCACGACCAGCGCCCCGCGGTCAGCTGCACTCTGCGGATCTGCACAGGCGAGCGCCCCAGGCAGGCGAGTCGCAAGCGCCTGCGCATGCTCGAGTCGACGGCTCCAGACCGCACTCACCTCGATGCCAGCGGCCACGAGAGCAACGCCGAGCGCCGTTGCCGCTCCGCCGGCACCGAGGAGCGAAACCGGTTTGCCTAATCGACGGGCTTGGCGACGACGATGATGCGGTGATCATCGATCCCGTACGGCCAGCAGGTGACCAGCGTCACGCGTTCTTCGGGCATCGGGTCGAGGAAGCGGCCAGTCGCAATCCGTTCCTCGAGCGGCACACCAACTTCCTTTCGATAGTGGATTTCAGTGACGCGGTACCGAAAGACCCCAGCATCGCTGGTGAGGATCACCTCATCGCCGAGCTTCACGTGTTCCAGTGTGCGAAACACTTCACCTTTCCAGTCACTGTGACCCGTAATGACAATGTTCCCACCCTCACCGGGATTCGCCGACGTGCTGTGATGGCCAGCGGCATAGTCGGCAACTTCCCATTCAATGACTTGCATGCCTTGAATCTCGACAATGCGATAGCCGACCTCGACAACCTTCGTATCGATCCCGACAGAAGGAATCTGGATCCACGTCGGTGGCGGCATCTTCGGCTTGGGCGTTGGTGTCGGCACCGGGGTAGGGAAAACATCGACCGGCGGAACACCCACTGACTCAGGAAGTGCCGGCGTCGGCGACGGTCTCGGGGATGGTACTTGGACCTGCTGGACTGGCGGAGGTGGTGTGGGCAGTGCAGTCACCTGACTCGGAGGAGTCTGCGCAGGAGGCCGCAAAGCGGCTGAACCTAGCCCCGCAATGAGGAGCAGGAAGAGCCCAGCCATGACCATGATTGTCCCGAGGAGCGATACGCCCTGCCGCCGATCCTGCTGGCCCGATCGGGGTTCTGCCGACAGTGCACCCCGAGAAATGCGACGCAGGATGGGGTTGGTTCTCCTCTCAGTCATTTGGGTCAAGCGTTTGAGTGGCATAGTGAGAGCACCCCCCGATGAGCGTCGCCTCCAACATATCGCCCCCGCTGCGCCGACTACGCCCGCTCCCTACTGGCAGTATACAATCAGCCGTATCAGGGCAGCCGGAGCGTGTGCACGAACAAATAAAGCACCTGGGCGCACTAAGAGCTGAGCA
The DNA here is from genome assembly GCA_034435855.1 of Thermomicrobium sp. Lineage (GTDB taxonomy): Bacteria > Chloroflexota > Chloroflexia > Thermomicrobiales > Thermomicrobiaceae > Thermomicrobium. The sequence continues at coordinate 1,223 of DAOTWO010000280.1, forward strand.
CCGCTGACAGGGCTCCCGTCAAGCGAAGAGACAGTCCGACCAAACGTGGGAGCAGCGAACCAGTCGAGGGGAGGTTCCGATGGCGGCCCGAGCATATGTCCTGGTGCATTGTGACGTCGGGAAAGCGCGCACAGTCAAGGAGGCCTTGGCCAGCATGCCTGGTGTCCAGCATGCCGATATTGTGACCGGAGACTACGACTTGATCGTCGTCGTTGAACAGCCAACCGTGGAAGAACTCGGACGACTTGTTCTGGAGCGTATCCACGGTACACCAGGCGTGACGGCAACCAGCACGCACGTCGTTGTCGGCTGATCCTTCGGTCAGCTCAGCAGCAAGCCGACCTCGCATGGCGACGCTTGTTCCGCATTCCCGAACGCACGGCTTGCAT
>DAOTWO010000281.1:0-11589 GCA_034435855.1 Thermomicrobium sp.
TTCAGCCGGTGGACACGGTTGAGGGCGTTCAGGTTGGCTGCTTCCCGGATCTCTACGCGGCGTTGGCGCAGAACCCGCCGGATCAGGTGATCACACTCTAATTGGTGGCCAGCGTTTGGTGAGCATTGTGGATGGCGCGCGGGTCGGTGGAAGAGACGGGGGCGAGATCGTCCCCGTCTCTTCTCTGGTCTATGGCCGCGCGCGCTGAACCTCCGCGCGATATAGCCCTGCTAAGAGGGCAGCGGTTGCAACGACGTGCATCAAGATGAGCACAAAGCGCGTGCCAGCGCGCTCCGTTGCCGCAAAGGGTGGGACGAGCAGCACGGCGAAGATCAAGAGGGCAAGGATGAGGAAGATGAGGAAGGGACGACGTGTCCAGCGCCGTAACAATGTGTAGAAGGCGGTGCCCAGAAGCAGCGGGACCACGGTCAAGAGCAGAACCTGCGGTAGGCCGATTGTTGTCTCCGGTTGGCCTGGTGGCTGAACCTGGAGAGAGACCCCAACTGCCCGAGCAAGTCCCCACAACGCAGCGTTCAGGATCGCGGCGACGACCGTCGCCAGAACACCATAGCGCCAAAACACCATACGCGTGTTCCCTTCCCCATCCCGTCACTGTCGGCGTTGCCGGAGCGAAGGTCCAGGTGTTGACGTGTTGCCTGGTCGTGGGCGAATCGCACGAGTGCGAATACAATAGCGGCGGATACCCACACGAAGAGGCCACAGATGTTCACCGTTGAGCATCCTTCTGCTGACTTCCCTCGGCAATTTGCGGGGGTGGGGTGTCACGCCCGCACGACCCCGGTGAAGGATTTGGCCAGATTGTAGTATGGGTGTACAGCTGTTGCAACGCTCTACGGCGCCAGAAGTTTCGTGAATGCCCGGTTCCCCACTCGTCCCCAGGAAGAGGCTCGCGAGGGGTGGTGTGCGGCATTCACGGTGTGTGGACCCACCGCATATGGTTCGCGGTGGTCTCGTGCGGAGGGTGATGCGGGGGCGAGTAAACCGGAAGGACTTGTCTGGTCCTGGTGCCGCGAGGAGAGAGGCAAACCGCGTACGGCCAGCATGCCCGCGACCTCTCGTGGACTTTGCTGGATGCACCGTGAGTCTGACACCCTGCGACCGCTCTCCGCATCGGCCGGATCTCCCAGTCACACGCTACGGCGCTCATCGTCCAGGAGGATTCTTGCCATTGGCCAATCCGTCAATGCTGTCGCGGCCGCGCTGGTGGGCGAGCAAGCAGTTCGTTCCACGGCAAGAGGTCACCGCCGAGTTCCGCCTGGCGCCGCTGTGCAGCGTCCTGGCCAGCAAAGGCGGCGATGCCGTAGCCCATTGGTGAACGGATGCTGGGACTCACGAGATACCAGGCGTTCTCGGCGTGGAACCAGGCCTGCGTGTCAAGATCATGAATCCGTATGGCTGCCCAGGAGGGGCTGTGCTTCTGCCGGTAAGTCAGGAGGCAGCCGATAGCGTCAAACAGAACCGTCTCACCGTCGACGGTGGTCGCTGCTGCGGCGAAGCGGGGGTCGGAAAGGATCATCCCGCACTCGGCGCAGGTATCACGGCCGTAGCGGATCTGGGGCGCGGAAAGCTCGCGCTTCCGCTGGCAGGCGGCAAGCGGTATGGTGACGAGGAGTGCAACAAGAAAGTGGCGGCGCCTCATCGCAAGACCTCCCGGCGCAGGACGGCGTCGGCGGCGACGCCCCCAACGAGGCTCCAGAGGAGGAGCATGCTCGCGAGGAGAAGCGGCAGCGTGGCACCGAAGCGCTCGTCGGCATAGAGACCGGCAGGCCCGAGGAGTTCCAGCGTGCCGGCCAGGAGGCGTAAGGCGGCGATGCGGTAGGCCTCGGAGGGATTCACGAGCGCGATTCCGAGGGGCCAAGAGGGGGGTAGGCGTACGGCGAGCGCGGTGCCCATCAGTCCGAGATTGCCGAGGAGCACAAGCACAAGCCAGAAACCGAGTGCCAGGCTGACTGCGGTGCTGGTCCGACTGCAGCGACTGGAGAGGAGAAGGCCGAGCGTGAGAGAAGCCCAGGCCAGCAGGATGGTCAGGCCGGTGAGGGTAAGGAAAGCCAGCGGGTCGGTAGCACCGACGAAGAGCAAGAAGACCGCGCTTGCGCCGAAGCCGAGCGCTACTGCGGCGGCGAGTGCAAGGCCGATGCCAAGCGCCTTGCCGAGAAAGTACGCGCCTGTTCCGACTGGCTGGGCCAGCCAGAACTCAAGGGCACTGCGTTCACGGTCGCTCGCCAGCGCGAGAGCTCCGAGTGTCAGCCCCATAAGTGGGACGAGGAGGAGCATGAGGTTCACCAGGCTTGCTGCGGTACGTCCGAAGCCGCTGACTGGACTCGTGGTACCGGTAAGAAAAATTAAGAGTGAGAGCGCACTGCTCAGGATGAGGAGCGCGACGGCATCGGCCAGAAACCAGCGATTGCGGAGCGCGTCGCGGAGCTCCTTTTGGGCGAGAACGAGGACGGTATTACCAGCCATCGGTGACCTCCAACTGGAAATCTCGAACTTGGATACCCAGTCGGGCAAGCGGGAAGAACGGCTCTGCCTTCCGCTGGGGTGGAACGAGGACGCGGAGTCGCTGGTCCTCGCGAGAGACAGTGAAGCCGTGCGCAGTGAGGAGGTGCGTGGCTGGCTGCAGGGCATCGGCATCGAGTTCGAGGATGAGTGATTGGTGGGTGTCGTGGCGTACCGGCAGGGCTGCTGCGCGTGACTCAGCGACGACGCGGCCTGCCTCGAGTCGCAAGACGCGCGTGGCAAGGCGCCAGACGTCATCGGGGCGGTGCGAGGCGAAGATGATTGTGCGTCCCGCCTCGCGAAGTTGTCGAAGCGCGGCCAAGAGTTCCTCGCGCGCGGTCGCGTCCAGGTTCGCGGTTGGTTCGTCGAGCAGAAGCAGCGGCGGATCACCAATCGTTGCCAGGGCGAGAGCAAGTCGTTGCTGCATGCCGCCCGAGAGTGTGCGTACGGGCTGATGCCAAGTGTGCAGGAGGCCAAAGACACCAAGTCGTTCCCATGCGCGCTCGAGTGGCTCGCCCCGCAGGCGCGCAACGGTTGTCAAGAGTTCACCGACTGTCAGGTCGAGGAGCGGCAGTTGCTGTGGCACATACCCGATTTGTGCCCGTACGGCTGGACCGTCCTGGAGCGGTGAGTGGCCGAAGACAGTGACGGTACCGGTGTAGGCAGTTCGGCCAAGCAAGCAGCGAAGGATGGTAGTCTTGCCAGCACCGTTTGGTCCCCAGAGGGCGACTGCCTCGCCTGGTCGGACGCTGAAGCTGACGTTATCGAGAACGAGGCGATCCCCGAAACGCTTGGTGAGCCCATGCACCTGCACAACGGCTGCGTCCGTGACAGTACACGCAGCGGTTGCGGTGGAGGGGGCCGTAGAAGCGAGTACCACTGGCGCAGATGCGCGGGGAGCCTTGGCTGCTTGTGCGAGCGCGAACCGCGGCGATCCACGGAGGGCAAAGAGGAAAGGCAGAGCGGCGGCAGTGAGCAGGGCCAGCGAGAGGAATGTGTCAGTGCCGGATGGTGGAGAGACGCTCCATGGGAGCTCCGGCAGCGGCGTTGGCTGAACGAGTGGAGCGGGATCGGTGAAGCGCGGTGCTGGCTGGAAGAGAGGAACAGCACGTGCAGCCAGATCGAGCGCGGAGGCGACAAGACTGAAGCGGAAAAAGGCGAGCAACGGGGAGCGGTCGGTGAGAACACTCGAAAGTGCACGGTTCTGGTACGGGAGATCGCCAATGCCGTTGCGGTCGGCATCATAGCCGGTGTAGTCGCTCCAGAAGTTGCCACGCCCGGATTCGGCCCAGGTGATGTGCTCGAGCGTCCCACCGCCTTGCGGTGCTGCTTGCTCGAGATTTTCCAAGAGCGTATTGCCGGTGATGAGATTGGAGTGGGTCGCCGGGCTGATGAGGAGGCCAACGTCGTTATAGGCGATCCAATTACCTGTGATGTGGTTGATGACTCCCTCAGAGATCGGGGAATTATCGATGTAGAGTCCGACACGGTTGCGCAGCATGAGGCTTGCTTCAGCAATGACGCCGTCCGTTTCTTTGATGGCTAGCCCATATCCGGAGGGGCCACGGTTGTGGAAAAAGACGTTGTTGCGGACGATCTGGCGGGCTCCGTACATCAAGTAGATGCCAACCGAATTGTCGCGGAGCACGTTCTGCTCGACGAGGCTGTCGCTCGAGTACATGAAGTGCAGGCCGTAACGCCCACGCTCAACGACATTTCCTCGCAGGAGTGTCTGATCGGAGTACCAGACGATTACATCACGGCTGTCGCGTACGTGGTTATTGCGCATTTGGGCACGTGGACTATACCAGAGCTTAATGCCGTCACCACGTTGTGGTTCGGGGAGCGGCTTCCCAACCACAAGGTTCCCTTTGCCAAGTCCATCGGGGGCGTTCAGGAGCTGGATGCCGAAGAGGCTGTCAAGAACCTGGTTGCCGACGATCTGGGCTCGTGGTGCGGTGACAAGGATGCCGGTGTCCTCGCGGTCGTGATTCGTGCCGCTGCCGCGGACGATGAATCCCTCGACACGGACATCGGGTGCGGCGACATGAAGGACGGTACCTTGCCCGCCGCCATCGATTGCCGGCCAGTTCTCGCCGTACAGCGTAAGCGGGCGGTCGACGACGACCGGGCCGGCATAGACGCCGCCACGGACGCGGATCGTTGCGCCGACCGGTGCGATGGCGATGGCTTCCTGGATATCACGCAGCGGGCACTCGGGGCAGACGAGGAGTTCGCTGGCGCGGACCTGGGGCGGCGTGACGAGCAGGAGCATCGTCAGCATTGCGGCGAGAACAAGCCGGTGCATGGCGTCACCCCCGTTCGGCGGAGCCGCGCAGACGCGCGGTGATGCCGACGAGTGCACTCAGCGCGGCAAGGATAGCGAGGTAGAGTCCGCTGCCGAAACGCGTCTCGACCACAAATTGTCCAACGCGTCCGGTACCGAGTATGGGTGGTGTAAAGGGCTTAATCGAACTTGAGAGTGCAGCGTGTGGGTCGAGGTTTTGGCTAAAGTACCAGAGCCAGTACTGGAGGTCAGCTACGAAAATCACCGGGAAGATCACCACAAGAATGGCGAGAAGCGCGGTCCACCGTCGCCGCAGTAGCCCGGCGAGAAGAGCGCGGAGTGCCAGAGCGGCGATGCCGTAGGGGGCGATGGCGCGCTCGAAGGTCGCTGCCTCTTCGAGCTTCATCATCCCGATGTAGTGATTGAGCCCGTTCACTTCTTGTATGTCACCAGCGAGCTTCGTGAGGTAGATCACGACACGGAGCCCGCCAGGGTACTGTGGGGCGAGCAGCGTCATGTGCCAGTACGGGAGTGCCAGTGAAGCTCCAAGCACGATGGCAGCAAGAAAAAAAGGAACGCGGTCACCGATGCGAGCGAGCACCGCGGCGGGTGGCTGCAGGATGCCGGATCTGGTTGGTGTTCGGACAGCTGTGGTTGCCATGGTCACAATCCTTTCTGGACTCCGAAGGTAGCCAATTCTCGGGTCGAAGGGCCGGTGAGGAGATCTCCCCACCGGCCCTTCTGCTGCGGGATCAGGTCGGCTTCACCAGGAAGTAGCCCATCATCTCGAGGTGCAGGGCGGAGCAGAACTCCGTGCAGTAGAACGGGAAGGTACCTGGAATGTCCGCGACGAAGCGGATGGTCTGCGCTTCGCCCGGCTCGAGGCTCAAGTTGATGTTGTAGCCCCCGAGGGCGAAGCCGTGTGTTGCATCCTTGGCGCGCTCGATGTTGGTGAGGTGCCAGATGACCTCGTCGCCCTGCTCAACCTCGATGAGATCCGGGCGAATCTGGCTGCGCAGCAGGACGGCCCAGATTTCCACGGTCTTGCCACGTCGCTCAATCCGCTCCTCACCGACCTTGAGGACAGCGTTGGGATCGACACTCTGGGTATGCGGGTTCCAACCCACCTCAGGATAGATCTCCCAAACCTTGATCCGTTCGCGCTTGATGATCTGCGCGTAGTGTGGCTCGCCGATCCCGATCGGGCTGTCGTAAAGGACGCGCATCGGTTGATTCGGTGCAATTGAGATCAGCTGCGCGTTCTGCGGCAGTAGTGGTCCGAGGCTGGCATACCGGTCGACCGACCACTTGTTGTGCGCGACCAGGAAGCGGCCGGCCGGCTTTGCGGTATCCCCCTCGGCAGCAGCCAGGTGGCCGATGTTGTACTGGACTGGCAGTTTCTCAACTAGCTTCCAACCGTCCTCGCGGTACGGCTTGCCCAGTGACCACTTGGCGACCGCATTATCCAGGAACAAGCTGGTGAAGGCGTAGCCCTGGTCGTCAAACTGGGTGTGCAAGGGGCCCAGCCCCAGCTCGACCTGTGCCTCGACACACTGTTCAAATGGGAGTACTGGGATGCCGTACTCATCGGTATCCCAGTTGCCAGCCTGGATGGCCTGCTGAATCTTGGCGAAGCTGTACACGGTCACGTGCGGGTCGAGCTTCCCTGCCACAACAATGTAGTCCCCACCGGGCGTCACATCTACACCGTGCGGGCTCTTCGGCTCTGGGATCAGGAAGAGGACACCTTGCTTTGCTGCGCCATCCATGCGGATGACCTCGAAGCCGTTGATTGTCTCATATTTGCCCGCCGCGATGAGTTCTTCGGCCTTCTTCCAATTGACGACATGGAGATAGTCCATATCGCGCTGGGTCGTGGCGATCTCCATCGCCGGTCGACCCTCGAGCACACCAGGAATAGCGAACTCGGTATTGATCGAGTTCTAGAAAGCCCAGCCCTGCGATGGCCCCTGCCTGCATCGGCCAAGCCGCGCCAATACGGCGGAGTCTCAATGGCGAACGACTCCTCCGGGATGATGCGTCCTTTCTGGCGATCGAACTTCCAGAAGGTCAGGACGCCGCGATACTTCTCCTTGTACTCCGTGATCGGCGCGTAGACGCCGCCGAGCGGCACTGAGTACTGGTCAGTCTCGAGCACGTACTCGGTGTTGGGTGTCACGAAGCAGCCACCGTGCTCGTTGACCAGGAGGGGGTTCTTGACGATTTGCTCGGTCTCGAAGTCGCGGAGGTCGATGACTGCGATGCGCCCATTGGCCTTATCGTTGATGAACAGGAACTCGCCGTCATATTCGCCATTCGTCTCGCTCAAGGCCGGGTGGTGCGTATCGCCCCACAGGATCGGCTTGTCCTGAAAGTAGCTGCCCTCGAGGACTTCGGTGGTGTAACCGCCATAGCCATAGCCCTGCCACGGCTCGGGGCTGAAGACGGCGATGACCTTGAGAAGGCGCATCGACGGCAGACCATGGACTAACACCCGCCCCACGTGGCCGGTTGAGGAGAACGTGAGAAACTCGTCGTATTTGCCCGATGGCACGCAGGTCATCAGGGCTGCTGTGACATCTTCGGGCGTCAGCTGGCGCTGCTTGATGATCTCCTCAGCTGTGGCACCTAGCTTTGGTGTCTCCTCTTTGCGCTGCTGGACGCTGCAGCTCGCTAACAGCGCACCAGCGGAAAGTCCTGCCGCTGCACCCAGGAGCCCACGCCGACTCACCTTTTGCTGACTGATCGGGAACGGTGGTCGCTCACCATTCTCGGCCATGATCCGTTCCTCATTCTTGTCTCCTTGCGGGGCCTGCCCTACCCGTTGTCCTACTCGCAGTTTCTGTGCGAGCCGGCGTAGCGAACACGACCGATGGGGTAGTTTCGCGACTATCCGCTGGGGTGGTTTGTCGACCTTCCCGCACGGGTCGGGGTACGGGGATATCAACGCCTCCCTTATGGGGAGGCGCAGCACCTCCCTGTACAGGTAGGGAGTAGGGGTAACCTTTCCTGGTGTGGAACGTGTGGACGAGAGCGCAACATGACGGAGCACGTGAGAACCTGGTCCGGAGAACTTGGCGTCCTCCGGCGTGGCTCGGGGCACTCGGGGCGATGACGACAGCCAATAGTGGCGATCCTACGGTTCCGGGTAGAGAAGGTCTTCACTTACCGCTCCGCTTGCCTGTTGCTCCCGCGTGTGGCAGGAACGGAAGAACGGGGAGTCGAAGCGGCGGCAGGGGATAGGGGCGCAAAATGAGCGCGGATCCGCTATGAAGCCCACGAAAGACCACTCTTGCTGAGCGGCGCTGCTACCGACTGATGCGACCCGTCCAGTGCAGTAACGGCTTTCAGGACAACTCAGTGCGCCTGGGATGTTGCGATCTCTGTGAGCCGGAATGAGCCGCGAGTGCTTGAGAAAGAGTAGTTCTGCCGCGTGAGGGATCGGCACGCGAACGTTCTGCCGGTGAGGGTGTCGTCGCGATAGCTGGGATGAGGCAGAACGGACGTGCCGCTGGACTGCGGTAGGTGGATGTCGCCGCAAAAGGATCTGTTGTCGACGGTGGTGTAGGAGCTTCACGTGTCGAGCAGAAGCTGTCACGCCGTCCGGTTTACCCGGCTTCGCAGCCGATGCCGTCGCGGTCGGCATCGAGGCGGTGTGAGTCGGGTGGCAAGACGCGAAAGCGGCGGTAGGGGATGTCGCGGCAGTCGAGGTCCGGTGGTGGGGGTGGGAGGCAGATGTCTGGGTAGCTGGGATCGCAGCCAGCTTGAGGTGGCGGTGCTGGTGGGGAACTGGTCGGTGAGGAGGTGCAGGCACCCCAAAGACCAGCACGGGTGCGTTGCGCGTCTCGTTGGGCCGCAGCGAGACGGTCGGAGTAGCGGACGTCTGGTGGGTATTGGCGCGCGATAGCCGCCCCCTGCCGAACGAGTTCCTCGTTGACCAGAAGCCACGAACGTGCACGCATGATCCAGACGTATCGCAGGAGCCGCCCATACCGATCGGTCTCACTGACATCTCGTTCGAGGTAGACGGTACTGCCGGGTGGTGTGAGCTGGGCCAGCGCGGCGGTTGAGGCCTCGAAGAAACACTCCGCGGGCCGATCCTGATCTCCCCGCTCAGGAGCATCGATGCCGATAAGACGGACGATCGCTTCGCCGTGCTCAGTGCGGACGGTGAGCGTGTCGCCGTCAAGCACGTTCACGACGAGCGCCGGTTCCCCTGGGACAGGAATCTCCGGAAGCGCAGTGGGTGAAGGCCTACGCGCCTGTGGTGATGCGGAAACCGATGGGTTGGGGGGCGCACTCGTGTCGGTTGGCTGGACGGTCGCACTGGACCGGTTCCCACCAGAGGAGGTCGGAGCGACACAACCAACGGTGAGCACGACGATGAGCAAGAGGAGCCAGCGGGCCATCGTCAATCCCAGGCAACAATTAACGTTTCCAACGGTCTTCGTGGACGCCGCTGGGGGTCGGCAGCGGCATAACCGAGCGTGATAAGCGCCTGTGGTTCGAGATGGGACGGAAGTTCGAGCGTCCGGCGAACAACGTCCGGGCAGAAGAGTGGGGCGCACATCCAGCCGGTATCGAGACCGAGGCGATAGGCCATAAGTAGGGCGTTTTGCACGGCGGCGCCGAGGCTCTGGATCGCCATTGTTCGCTCGGCGGCCTGACGGTCGGGGTCTGGATAGCGGTCGAGGTCGCTCGGATCGAGGCAGACGAGAATGAGCACGGGGGCCTCAAGGAGACGTCGCTGTGATCCGGCGAGCCGCCGTGCAATGGTCTCCTCGTCCTCGCCGTCCATCGCGAGGTGATGGCGCCAGGCATCGGCCATGGCCTCGGCGAGTGCACGCTTGCGTTCGGGGTGGGTAAGAACCACAAAGCGCCACGGCTGCGTACCGTGTGGCGAGGGAGCCCAAGCGGCGGCTTCGAGGATTGTAGTGACGAGCTCGGGTGGTACAGGGTCGGGGCGCAGACGACGCACCGAGCGGCGCCCGCGGACAAGTTCCGGGAGGTCCAAGGGGCGGGCACCGGGAATTCCGGTGATATCCGGGAGAGGAGTGAGTGGTGGTGGGACAGGCGATGTCACTCGCATGGCCGGCTCCTCACGATGCCGGGGTTGCAGGACGGGTCGCAGGGACGGATGCAGGCGCCGGTATCCAGCTGAGCGTGGTGATTGCGCCCCAGAGCAGGACAAAGCCAGCGAGCTGCCAGGCGTCGATGGTTGTGCCGAGCGTCAACCAGTTGACAACGATCGCCAGAGCGGGGAAAGCGAGCTCGGCGAGCGTCGCGTAAGAGGCGCGCGTTTGCCGAAGGCCGGCATAGTACACGAGCATGGCCAGGAGGCCGGGCACAAGGGCAAGGAGGAAGAGGCGCGGTGCCTCCTGGGCGAGCCCAACCGCCCAGGTACGAGCGAAGGTGCCCTCGAGGAGAGCGAGCACGGCCAGGAAAGGTAACGCAAGGAGAAAGCGGGCCGCGGCGAGCGTCGGGAAGGGAAGAGCACCAAGCATGTAGCGGCCAAGGACCGTGGCGCTGCCCCAGAGTGCTGCAGCAGCAAGGGCGAGCAGTGCGGTGACAATCCGTTCTTGGGGGAGGAGCCAGATCGGCTCGAACGCGGCGCGGCCGAAGGAGACAAGATAAGCTCCGGCGAGTGCGACCACAAAACAGGGCCAGTAGAGTCGAGGTAACCGTTCCCGCAGCAGGAAAGCGGCGAGAAGTACAGCGACGAGCGGCTGGACCTTTTGGAGCAGAATGACGGTGGTTGGGTTGCCGATACGGAAGGCGGTGGTGAACAGTACCGTAGCCAGGCCGGAAGCTCCCCAGGCGATAGCGACGAGTGCGAGCCAGGAGCGGAGAGAAAGCGCGGCGAAGGCACGACGCTGCCAGAGGAGGACCGGCAGTGCGTAAAGAGCCAAGAAGAGGTGCTCGGCGAGCACGATCGACGTTGCCGGAAGCGTCTCGGTGAGTGGCTTACGGATTGGCGCGTCGATAGCCCAGAGTGAAGCTCCCAATGCGACGACGAATACTCCCCACCGTGTCACAGTGGTTCGTCGGTTCGCCACTTGTCCCCCTCTCCCCCCGTCACCAGACGAACATCGGCGAGGTCGTCCGGCGTGTCGAGGTCAAACGCGAGCGGCAAAGCCCATAGCTCCCGAAGGGTACACCGAGCGCGGGCTGCTGCGAGGCGGTGGTGACGGCGACTCTCCGAGCCGAAAGCCGGCGCGATGACATTTGGGGGCGCGAGGGCAAGCAGGTTCGTACCAGTGCCGCGCCGATCGGGCGCGAGTACGATGCCGCGCGGTTCGAGGAGGGCGAGCGCAGTCTGCACATGCTGGGCGACAAGGAGGGGAAGATCCCCAAGGACAACCAACAGCGCTGCATAGCCCGCGCGCAGTGCAACGCTCTGTGCGGAGCGAACCGCGCGGTTGAGCCCTGGCTGGGCCTGGAGCAGCGGGCGTGCTCCCCACCTGGCAACTGCGGAGGCGACTTGGGCATCAGGTGTCACGACGAGCACCTCTGCGACGTCGGGAACGCTCCGGAGCACCTCGATGGTCCGCCGCGCGAGCTCCAAGACCAGCGACTGCCGCTTCGTGGGATTAAGGGCTGGGGCGAGACGGCTCTTGGCATGCTCGAGCTGTTGGATAGGGATCACTGCGAGCGTGCGCATCAGGGGCGGGCTCCGCGAAGGTCGAGGGCAAAAGCCAGTGTCTCGCGAGCAAGGCGAGCGCGATCGGCCTCGTCGCGCATGATCGCATCGGTGACGAACGGACGGATACCAAGTTCAGCGA